>QIGP01000335.1 GCA_003228965.1 Gammaproteobacteria bacterium | reverse complement strand
GCATGCGACACGACTGGACATGGGGGGACGGCACGAGCGGCAGGAGTATCGGGCATTTTTCGACCAGGTACAAAACTTACACAACACCTGGCACCAAGAGCGCCTCTGTTCTGTCGAGCTGCACTTGCTTTGGTCTAACTGTACTCAAACAGATGTCTGTGTTTGTGCAGGCGCCAGTTCCGTCTATGTCTCTTGGCGTTAGCACGAATTCTGTTAGGCCGCTTGGAACTGGTGGGAATACGCAAGCTACCATAACGGTATCGACTACGGGTTTGTCGCCTGGGACAAGTGTATCCATCTCAATGACAGAAGCTGGGAATGCTGGTCACGTTACGTCACTACATACCGGAAACCGACCACTCGGTACGCTGTCTCCTGCCTCTGGGCAAATTAATTCACAAGGCAATTTCACTACGACCTTTACGTCCTCACAGTACTCCGTGTCAACAAAGATTACAGTTTCGGCCGGGTCAGTATCCAAGGATACTACAGTAAATGTTCGAGTAGCCGGCCTTACTCTCATGCCCCCGGGAACTGGTTACTACCAAAGAGGACAAACTTCATCGCACCCGCAAAATTGGTACGCGACAAATCTCGCAATTTCTGGGATGCAAGGCATTGCTTCAGACTATAGATCGATGTACTACCAGGGAATATCACAGCCCTCAAGCGAGCGCATCGGCTACAATGATGCGAGCTTGGTTATGGGCGGACGATTCGACATTCCCAACAACTGGTGCACGGCTTCGGGGGCCAGTTGCGGCCACAACGAACACAGAGAAGGTAGGAACGATGATATGTGGTCTGGAAATATTCCAACATCGAGACACGCAGATGTCGAGCAAATGATTATAGCCAACGGATCGCCAAATTTCATAGATGAAACCGCGACCTTAGCCCACTGGCATCTGAGGTTTTAGGGCATGCGCTTTACAGGATTGACAGTTGCTCTGTTGATGTTAATTTCGGGAGTCGCAATATTTTGGCGATTTGCGTCGATACCAACTGCTGTCGAAAGAACAAGGATCGCCACTGACACAAATGCCGTTGCTTTCGAGAAGGCAACGGTCGATTTGTTCTCGAGTACTCCCAGCGGGACGATTGAGGGGGCAGTGCCGACAGGTCAAATACGAGTACTAGATAGGAAGAAAGGTGTGTATTCGCTCGAATGGATTGGTAACGATGGTAGCTTGAAATCGATAACCTACCACAGACCAGACCAATCAATCGTAGTTGTTTCTGCATCCCGTGTCGCCACCCAACAAGGTGAGCGGGTGTACAGGTACGAACTAAAAAATGATCCATCGAGTGGTCAATATCTTTCGGGCTTCACCGTCCAAACTTTCTCGAGCGGCGCTCGCCCAGTATCAATCGCCGGTGCATATGTGGGACGTATGGCAAAACACATTCCTGAGTTTTCCCAGGGAACCTGGTATCGCTACGGAAATAACATATTTGGAGATGAAATAGTTCCTGGTACTTCTATTGTTATAGAGCTTGCGTCGATTGCGCCAGCCGAAGTTGTTGAGTGTAAAGTGAATAGTGGGCCAATGAAAATGATAGGCGTTGGGGAGGAGATGCCGCCCGAAATAGCCGATAGGCTCCCGGGATATGAGGCTTGGCCGTCCGGGCATACGATAGGGCCGTCCGACAATCCGAAACTAACGACTTTTGCAGGCCGAGCGGAATACGTGCTCTCTAAGATAGAGCTCTTATCACGTCTCGGCTGGCTGCACCCAAGCCGGGTAGACGACTACAGAACGTTGCTAGCCAATAGCCCATCAGAGTCGAGTCTAGAAAGCCTCATCAGAGAAGACTTTGAAAAGGGGCTGGCAACGAGCGAGATCTTGGCTTTACTGGACTTGTAAAGATCCGCTATTTTCAAGTGGATTTCCGGCCAGAATTGCCTGGGCAAGAGCTTTGTTGGAGCCATGTGAGTCAAAACATTTTGGCCGTTGAAATGGCGGGCTATCGTAGTGACCCTGCTTGCCACTGTTCAAGTAACGGGGTAAAACCCGATAGGTATCTGGCAGAACAAATCGACCCGCCGTCCTACATGTCAACACCAGAGCGAGACGCAGTGAAAGTTTATAGAAGGAATCCGACTAATTGGCAGCAGGTAACGATATGGGGAAATTAGCTGGCGCGTGCTTCCTATGTCTTGCGGCGTACAGTCAGCCGAGTATGGCCGCAAGCGACGAGGTGTCAATTGTTGAGGAGCTGTGCTCTGAATCCATGCCCGAAACCGAGGCGGAATGCCACGAGTACCTGGGTACCCTGCAGGAGAAACAGCAGCGCTCAGTAGATGAGAGCATGGCTCTGGCGGTCGGGTACTTGATCTTGGAGGAAGGTGCTGAGGGACCGGGAGAAAGCGATTCCTTATTTTCACTGGTAGAACACTACTACCTCGAAGCCCTGGATAAAGACCCTAAGAATTCCGGGGCGTTATATGGACTTATATTTCTGGCGGACCTATCAGACGAGTTCTCCATGCTTCGCGCCCTGTTGTCGGAGCACCCGTCCTACGCACCTGCGCTTCATCACATGAGTCGACGGATCTATCGGCTGGACGACAAGATTCAGCAGGAGACGGCAATTTCCATCGTCGAAAACGGTTACGAGCTGAGCGAGGGGAATGACAAGTGGGTAACGGCCGGTTATCTGTATCGCGCCTTGCAACGGGTTGGAGACGATGCCAGAACGAGTAGATTCCGTGCGCGGGTTCTGCACGACATGGGCATTGTAATTATCGCCGATGAACGTGTTGACGTGGAGGACAACATGCGCCGAGCGTGCACTTACTACGCCATGATACTTGACGCCGCCGAAATCTGCTTCCGAACGCTTGTCGATCTTCACGCAGCATGAGACCTTGCATCAAGTCCGTCATCGCTCTTGGGCAACGTTTCAGATGCGATGAGCAACCTGCTTCCACTTAGGTACAAGCTGACAGACAAGGTACCTGATGCATGGCTACTTCTTAAAGACATTAATGACGACGTTCTAAATGGTCTTGATGACGAGGAATCAGCACTACCCCTTCTTAACCGCGCGGTTCTCATGACGGGAGAGCTTAGGATAGAGGCGTTACGCAAAGCATCAGAAATAGACAGCGAGTATCGTGAACAGGCGTTGTATTGGCTAGGGGAAGCGCTCTTGGATGCCGGCAAGAACGATGAAGCTATGTTGGCATATCGCCTCGCCCTAAATTCGAACGTGGGGCCATACACCGGTCTGGCACAAGCTGCGTTGGAGCGTCTCGAAGCGATGTCGACGACTCAGTAATTCCCGTTGCTTAGTAGATCACTTCAGTTTGACGATGCTCACGCTAAGACCGCTGCTAATATCTTGGCCTACATGACTCTAATTGAGACCGTTACGCAATCTTTGGGTAACTTTTCCGTCGTCTACGAGAAATTGTGAGGAGGGTCACATGCGATACCGGCGAATTATCCTGGCGGCTGGTGCA
>QIGP01000071.1 GCA_003228965.1 Gammaproteobacteria bacterium | reverse complement strand
GACAAAAATATGAGCAAGGAGGCGACTCACAGGCTCACTATATAGAGGGGATGCTATTGGGCCCTTGTAAACCCGGTCAGTGACCCCAAGATATTGAACAACTTTTTAGCAAAACCTTGTGGAGTAAGAACAATGGGCAGAATTATCGGAATTGATCTGGGAACCACCAATTCCTGCGTCGCGGTAATGGACGGTGATAAGCCGAGAGTCATCGAAAACAGCGAAGGCGATCGTACGACGCCGTCGGTAGTTGCGTTTACCAAGGACGACGAGGTTCTTGTCGGACAGCCGGCCAAGCGTCAGGCGGTAACCAACCCCGAAAATACCCTGTTTGCGGTGAAGCGCCTGATCGGGCGTCGTTACGAGGACGAAGTTGTGGCCAAAGATCGCGATATGGTGCCATACAAGATTGTTGCGGCGGACAACGGCGACGCCTGGGTGGAAGCTCAGGGCAAGAAGATGGCGCCCCCTGAAGTGTCAGCCCGAGTGTTGATGAAAATGAAAAAAACGGCTGAGGACTACCTGGGTGAAGAAGTTACCGAGGCGGTAATCACTGTGCCAGCTTACTTCAACGATTCGCAACGCCAGGCAACCAAAGACGCCGGCCGCATTGCCGGACTTGAAGTGCGACGTATTATCAACGAGCCAACAGCGGCGGCTCTTGCCTACGGCATGGACAAGCAGCGCGGCGACCGCAAAATTGCGGTTTACGACTTGGGTGGCGGTACGTTCGACGTGTCCATCATTGAAATCGCCGAAATTGACGGTGAGCACCAGTTCGAAGTGCTGTCTACTAACGGTGACACGTTCCTGGGTGGTGAAGACTTTGACCTTCGCGTTATTCAGTACCTCGCCAAAGAGTTTGAAAAAGAGAGTGGCGTTAACGTGAGCAAGGACGCCGTAGCGATGCAGCGTCTCAAAGAAGCGTCCGAGACGGCAAAAATTGAACTGTCTTCGAGTCAGCAAACTGAGATAAACCTGCCGTACATCACGGCTGACGCCAGCGGTCCCAAGCATCTCAACATTAAACTGACACGTGCGAAGCTCGAGTCATTGGTTGAAGACCTGGTAACGCGCACCATTACGCCTTGTAAAATTGCGTTGAAAGACGCTGGTTTGTCTGTGGGCGAAATCGAAGACGTTATTTTGGTCGGTGGTCAGACCCGCATGCCTAAAGTGATCGAAGCAGTGAAGGACTTTTTCGGTAAAGACCCTCGTCGGGACGTAAACCCCGACGAAGCAGTTGCCGTTGGTGCAGCCATTCAAGGTGGTGTACTGGCTGGCGACGTGACCGACGTGTTGCTGCTTGACGTAACGCCTTTGTCGCTCGGTATCGAAACGTTGGGTGGTGTGATGACCAAGCTCATCGATAAAAACACAACTATTCCAACCAATGCGAACGAGACTTTCTCTACGGCTGCCGATAACCAGCCTGAAGTTACCATTCAGGTTGTTCAAGGTGAGCGTGAGCGCGCACAGGACAATAAATCGCTGGGACGATTTAACTTGTCAGGTATCGCTCCTGCGCCCCGTGGAGTACCTCAAATTGAGGTGACATTCGACATCGATGCCAACGGCATTCTGAATGTGTCTGCCAAAGACAAAGCGACCGGAAAAGAACAGAAAATTGTGATTAAAGCCTCAAGTGGTTTGTCCGATGACGAAGTTGAGCAAATGGTTAAAGACGCTGAGGTGCACGCCGAGGAAGACGCCAGGTTCCGTGAAGTGGTCGACGCGCGTAATCAGGGCGACGCCATGATTCACTCCACCGAAAAATCGATGAGTGAGCTGGGCGAAAAAGTAACTGCCGAGGAACGCGGCGCGATTGAGTCAGCTACGGCCGATCTTCGCAAAGCGCTTGAGGGTGACAACAAAGAAGCGATTGAATCTAAAACTCAAGCGCTGGCGGAAGCCTCTGCGGGTATGGCCGAGCGTTTGTATGCTCAGACTGAAGACGCGGACGGTGAAGCCTCCGACGCACCGTCAGGTGCCGACGACGCAGTAGACGCTGAGTTTGAAGAAGTGAAGAGTGACGACAGCAAGCAGGCTTGATAAACGCTGTTCGAACCTGACGCTTGATTTGATTCGGAGTTAATCCGAAACGCCTGGAGTAAGACTGACAAGAAGCGGTAGCCGTGTTTAGAAGCGCGTCTGCCGCGTCTTCAGTTTTACCAGAGCGAAGTCTGGTTGGCGAAGTTTCAATTTGTTAATATGTGGCCCAGGGCCGAAGAAGTAGCACTGAATGTCTGACGATTATTACAAAATTCTTGGCGTTGATCGCTCGGCCGATGATGCCGCCATTAAAAAAGCGTACCGTCGTCTTGCGATGAAACATCATCCTGATCGCAATGAAGGTAACACCGATTCCGAGGCCAGATTTAAAGCTGCTAAAGAAGCGTACGAAGTCCTTAGCGACACCAATAAGCGCGCACGGTATGACCAGTTTGGTAAAGAAGGTCTGTCGGGTGCCGCAGGCGGAGGTGGCGGAGGTCCTCAAGGCGACTTTGGCGACATTTTTGGTGATGTGTTCGGGGACATTTTCGGCGGCGGTGGAAGGCGTCGAGGCGGCGGTTCGCAAGTTTACCGTGGCGCCGACCTTCGCTACGGGTTGTCGTTGACGCTTGAACAGGTTGTGTTTGGCGACGAAGTTAAAATTGATATTCCGAAAGCCCACGTGTGCGACGATTGCGACGGTAGCGGCGGCGCCAAGGGTACGAAACCCGAGAGCTGCGACACGTGTGGTGGTGTGGGTCAGGTACGTATGCAGCAGGGTTTCTTCTCTGTGCAACAAACCTGCCCAAAATGCCGTGGGCGTGGCGAAGTGGTAACCGACCCTTGCAAGTCCTGTTCGGGCAGCGGCCGTATCCGTAAAACCAAATCTCTGTCGGTTAAAATTCCGCCGGGCGTGGACGAGGGCGATCGAATTCGGTTAAGTGGCGAGGGTGAACCTGGTAAAAATGGTGGTCCTCACGGTGACCTGTTCGTCGAAATCGAAGTTAAGCCACACGCTATTTTTACTCGCGAGAACAGCCACCTACATTGCGAAGTACCCATCAGCTTCGCCACTGCGGCGTTGGGTGGCGAAGTTGAAGTGCCTACTTTGGGTGGGCAGGTATCGTTGAAAGTACCGGCCGGCACGCAATCGGCAAAACGTTTTCGCCTGCGCGGCAAGGGTGTGAAACCTGTGCGCGGTGGGCCGGTTGGTGATTTGTACTGCACCACCGTGATTGAAACTCCGGTTAATTTAACCAAAGACCAAAAAGCATTGCTCGAACAGCTTGATGGTTCACTGCAATCCGGGGCGTCAAGACACAGCCCTAAAGCGCGCTCCTGGCTCGACGGAGTGAAGTCCTTTTTTGACGATCTGACCTAGCCTGCATTATTCATGAGTGCGCTAGCGCTATGTACTTAGGAAGGACATACAAGGTTGAAAAGAACATGAGCAATTTGACAGACTGCGGTGCACGCCGCTTGATGGTTTTTCGCCCACTATG
>QIGP01000179.1 GCA_003228965.1 Gammaproteobacteria bacterium | reverse complement strand
AGGGGTAAGCCAAAGGCATGTTTTCAAGCGTGCGCAGCAGTACGTTGGCGACTTCCGCACGCATTGATTTTTTATTGTCGGCGGGAATGGCGTACCACGGTGCCCAGGGTCTTGATGTTTCGTTGAGCACGGTTTGATAGGCGCTCATGTACTCTGGCCAGCGCTCGCTTTCGTCGAGATCGGCGGCGGAAAATTTCCAGTTTTTCTCCTGGGTTTCGATACGACTTAAAAACCGTCGGTGTTGTTCTTCTTGTGACACGTTGAGCCAGAATTTGACGATGACTGTGCCGTTACGGGAAAGGTGTTTTTCGTGATCTCTAATGGATTCGTAGCGCTGTTGCCAAAGCTTTTCCATGCCTGTTTCCGCCAAGTGCGGTAGCCGCTGATAGTTCAAAATTTCAGGTCGGACTTTTACGACGAGGACTTCTTCGTAGTAGCTGCGGTTAAAAATACCAATGCGACCGCGCTCGGGAAGGTTGATGGCTGAGCGCCAGAGAAAGTCGTGGTCAAGTTCACGTTTGGACGGTTTCTTGAATGAAAAGACCTGGCATCCGGTTGGATCGATTCCGGTCATTACGGCGCGAATTGTGCTGTCTTTGCCCGCGGCGTCCATGGCCTGGAAAACCAGGAGTAACGAGAACTTGTCTTGCGCCAGCAGTTTGCGTTGAAACTTGCTAATGCGTTTTACGCACCGTTCAAGCTTTTTGTCGGAATGCTTTTTGTCTTCTTCGATTGTCGTTGGACGATCGTTGATGCGAAAGCTGCCGTCGAATGGCACCAGCAGATCGTTGTTGTGCGGATCAATCATGGTGTTCCCTCATATTGAAGACGTATTGTGCCCACAACCACGGTGCTGCGCCAGCGCCCAGCACACGTGCTCTTTTACGATAGGATTGCTGTCGTGCTCCCGCAGCTCGAGCGCTTGTACGACTTCCGGTGTTGACGGAGCGTTGCCAAGAGCAACGGCAATGTTGCGTATCCAGCCGACATAGCCGGTTCGCCGAATAGCGCTTCCTCTGGTATTCAGGTCGAAGTCTTCGGCGCTCCATTTGAACAGTGTGGTGAGGGTTGAGTTGTCCAGTTCGTGCCTTGGCACGAAATCTTCGGGCACGTCGGAGTGGGCAAATTTGTTCCACGGACAGAACAGTTGGCAGTCGTCGCAGCCGTAAATACGGTTTCCCATCATCTTGCGAAACTCTTCAGGAATGGCGCCTTTGTTTTCGATGGTGAGATAGGAAATACATCGGCGCGCGTCTACCTGATAGGGCGCCACGATGGCTTTAGTTGGGCAAACGTCAATGCAGGTGGTACAGGTACCGCAGTGGTTGGTTGCGGGCGTGTCGATGGGCAAGGGCAGGTTAGTAAATAGCTCGCCAAGGAAAAACCAGGAGCCTCCCTGGTGGTTGATCAGGTTCGTGTGTTTACCAATCCAGCCGAGGCCCGCGTCGCGTGCCAGCGCTTTCTCGAGCACCGGTGCACTGTCTACAAACACGCGTTGGGATACGCCTGTCGCACCGTTTACGTTGTCTTCGCGACTACTGGTGTTTGTATGGGCGTCAGAGTTTTCTATGTCGATGTCTAGCGGATTGGCAGCAAGCCTTACGTCTTCGCAGGCTTTTTCGATTTTGGCCGCGAGCGCTTTTAGTCGTTGCCGAAGCACTTTGTGATAGTCGCGCCCCAGAGCGTACCTTGAAACGTAAGCGCGGTCGGGTTCTGTCAGACGCTGTTGGGCGTTTGCCGCGTTAGTGTCCGTGTAGTCGAGCCGTACCGAGATTACGCGCAACGTACCGGGCATGAGTTCAGCGGGGCGGCTGCGTTTGTTGCCGTGGGCTGCCATGTAGTCCATGGAGCCGTGAAAGCGTTTCTGCAGCCAGTCATTGAGGTGCATTTCGTCGCGCTCCAGGTTGACGTCGCTTATCCCGATGTCCTGAAATCCGAGTTCGGTGCCCCAGCGCTTGATGTCTTGAGTTAAGCTTGCGAGGTCGTGCTGAAGGGCAATTGGCGTCGGCATGAACCGGAGTATAAGCGACCCTGTGGATAGACCACTAATTTCACTGTACCGAACAACTGACGTGCGCAAGATGGATAGCGACGCGATCGCTGGTGGCATCGATGGTTACGAACTAATGACGCGAGCTGCCAGGTCCAGTCTGGATTTCATTAAGGAGGCATTCCCTGCTGCTCGCAGGCTGTTGGTGTTGTGCGGAGCTGGAAACAATGCAGGCGATGGCTACGTTGTGGCGAGGCTTGCAAGGGATTCAGGCTGGAATGTGGCTGTATGTGCGCTGACACCTCCCGCTCAATTAGCGGGGGATGCGGCTAAAGCGTGGCTGGATTTTGCAGGCGCCGAAGATCAAGAGAATGAACATCTGAAAGACTTCGATCCAGGCTTGCTGGGTAAATACGATGTCGTAGTTGACGCGCTTTTGGGAACCGGGCTGAGTCGGGACGTGGAAGGTGAGTTTGCGCGGGTAATACAAAGTGTGAATGACGCCTCGGTTGCTGTGGTTAGTCTGGATGTGCCGAGCGGTCTCGATAGTGATTCGGGTATACCTCGGCCGCTCGCGGTGAGGGCGGCACTTACGGTTACGTTCATTGCACCAAAACCAGGTTTGTTTACTGGCCGGGCGTCGAGCTATTGCGGCAGGATTGTGTGTGACTCACTGGGATTGTCGGAAAGTATCTTTGGAAAATATATACCTGCTGCGCGAATGCTAAGCGGGCAAGAAGCGCGCGACTGCCTCCCCCGGCGTGAGGCCGACTCGCACAAAGGGCATCACGGTCGTGTATTGGTGATTGGTGGCGATGTCGGTATGAGTGGGGCCGTGGTGTTGGCCGCTGAAGCGGCGCTGAGGAGCGGAGCGGGCACCGTTACTGTTGCGTGTCACGCGCACAATCGAGAAATAGTGGCCGGCCATTTAGCAGAATTAATGTGTGTAGGTGTCAGTCTTCCTGAAGAACTTGAGCCTAAGATTGAGGCCTGTGACGTCATAGCTATTGGGCCAGGAATGGGACGTAGCGCTTGGGGAAGACATCTTTTTGAGTGTGTCACGCAGTCCTCGAAGCCTGTCGTGATTGATGCCGACGGCCTGAGATTGCTGGCTCGTACCAACGCAACGAGGGTTGGCGGGCCGATGGTCTTAACGCCGCACCCCGGTGAGGCGGCTGCGCTTCTAGGTCTTACAAATTCGGATATTCAGGCAGACCGACTCGCTTCGGCGCAGGCCATTGCCCACAAATTTAAGGCGGTGACTGTGCTCAAAGGTGCGGGCACGGTGGTTGCTTCCGAGGGAAAAACTCCGGCTATTTGTGGTTTGGGTAATCCTGGAATGGCAACTGCAGGTAGCGGTGACGTGTTGACCGGGATTGTGGCGGGAATTTGGGCTCAGCAGTCTGACAAATCATCCTGCGCAACTGCCGTCGCTTGCGCCGCCGTTTATGTGCATGCGATGGCCGGAGATCGAGCCGCAATAAACGGAGAGCGAGGGCTAATTGCGTCC
>QIGP01000212.1 GCA_003228965.1 Gammaproteobacteria bacterium | reverse complement strand
CCGTGGTTCCTATGGGTGACCACACTCTATTCAACCTCGGCGCAGTTCCCCAACCCTGTTACAACACGGCGCTACCTGATACGTTACTCACTGCTCTTTCATGGTGAGGTTGAAATGACTCTTTTTGAAAAAATTATTGCGGGCGAAATACCCGGCGACTTCGTCTATAAAGACGAGCAGGTCGTGGCCTTTCGCGACATCAACCCTGTAGCTCCTACCCACATTCTGATCGTGCCACGCAAACCCATACCTACGGTGAACGATATCAGTGACGAAGACGCGCCGCTCATCGGCCACATGTTTCTGGTTGCGCGGGATCTTGCCAAAAAGGAAGGCATTGCCGAGGGCGGCTACCGTACAATATTCAACTGCAACAGCGACGGAGGCCAGGAGGTTTACCATATTCACCTTCATTTGGTGGGTGGCAGAAAGCTTGGTAATGCCGGCTGGAACTAAGTCAAAAGCCCATAAACTGAGGTTTTTCATCGACTTTTACCACTTTGATTATACGTGGGTTTACCTAGTTCATTGTTTCTACTGGCAAATCCTGTTACTTTTTTCCCAAAAAGATTTGCGGTAAAAATATCCCAAATTGATGTAACACAGCGATTAGTTGAGGTATATTCTAAGTGTACTTCCTATCTTGTCGGCTTTAGATTCAGCGTGCAGGGAGATTGAATCGAGCAATAGGCCGATCTAGTAAAACAGGTGTCGCATAAGGATTCGCTATGTATTCTGTTGTTATAATTGATCGTCAGAAATTATTCCGCCACGGCTTGTCATCTATCTTGAATGCGCAAAGTGATCTCGAAGTCACCGGCCGCGGCTCATCTACCACGGACGCCATCAATTTAGTGCGCGAGCACCATCCCGATGTGCTGGTAATTGAAGTACCTGAGTCAGGTCACGAGTGCTTACGCGCAACACGGCAAATCTCAAAAGAAATGCCCGATGTTCGCATCATGGCCGTGTCGCCCTACTCCGATCCTTGGCAGGCCCAACAAGCCTTTCGATCAGGCGCCCGCGGATTCCTTCTTAAGGAAAGCTCTGGCGAGCAAGCGGCAAACGCCGTACGTCAGGTCGCCGTCGGTGGTCGTTACATTGATAAGTCTCTAAACAGTCTTGAGTTTAATCAGAACGACAAAAAAACCGATCGCCCACCAGCGAACGTGCTGACCAAGCGTGAGATCCAAATAGTGACTCTCATTGGCGAGTGCTTTAAAACGTCGGAAATTGCTACCAAGCTTGGAATCAGCGGCAAAACTGTCGATAGTCATCGCAAGAACATTATCGACAAGCTCAACATCCACACGATGGCTGGCCTAACCCGCTACGCGCTGCGGCATGGACTGGTTGAGCTTTCGCAAACCGAACGATAAGCAGCCTTACACAGCGCAGGCACATTCTCGTGCCTGCGTTTTCGGTTACACTTCTGACATCTCATCAGGAGCCAGACTGTGACTTCAATACTCTCAAACTCATCCGGGCTTACACCTCCAGAACCCGTTTCTGGTGAAGGCGGCGCAGACGATACATCACTCTGTGGACCGTGGCGCTTTCGACAAAAACCGGCGCTGGTGGCCCACCGGGGCTACGCTCAGCTGTTCCCCGAAAACACGCTAACAGCTCTCGCCGCAGCCGTGGACGCTGGCGCAGCCTTCGTTGAGTTTGATATCCAACTGAGTAAAGACCAAGTCCCTTTCCTGATGCACGATCCGGATTTGAAACGCACAGCAAACATAGACAAGTCTGTGTTTGAGCTCACTATGAGAGAACTGTCGAACATTAGTGTAGGAGAACAATCCCGATTGGGTGGCAGGTTCAGCAATATCAAGCCCACCACGCTTGAACATGCCTGTACCCATTTGAACGAATGGCCTGATGTGCATTCGTTCATTGAAGTAAAACAACACAGCGTCGAACACTTTGGACTTGAACTTGTGATGCGAAAACTGTTTGAAGCCGTGAAGTCTTTGACCGCACCGTTCACGGTGATCTCTTTCCTCGAAGAGGTCGTTGAATACACCAAAGAGCATTCGGTCCTCAGTACAGGTTGGGTAATCCGCGATTGGAACGAGCAGAGCCTCGCAACCTTACACCGACTGTCCCCAGAGTTCGCCTATTGCAGCTACACCAATATTCCGCTCGATCAGCCAGTGCCATCCGGGCCGTGGTCCTGGGTGGTTTACGAAGTTACGGATGAAGACACCGCCGCGTTTTGGAGAAAACGCGGCGTTCACATGATTGAGTCTATGACTGTTGGCCGTATGCTCGACTGCGCTTTATTCAAGGAGGAATGAGCTAGCAGAGGCCACTGTTGAATTCAATCGCGGCTGGAGGGCAGCTCTAAAAACCTGGAAGCTCAAGCATCCCTCACAAGCGCGGAGCGCTCTCGTAACTGCGCCCACTCCAGCTTAAACCAGGGCGTAAAATGCTTCGGGGACTCGACAAGCTCTTTTTCAGTATCGGCGACAGACACCCAGCGACTGTTCACCACTTCTTGCCGATTAGGCTTCACCACAGGATCGGCGACGCCGGTGTACACCCAGCACAACTCGTGCTCCGAACCTAAATCCTTGAACGTTGCGTGATACTGAAACTTGTACAAGAATTCTACGTCGCAGCTGAATCCAAGCTCTTGCTCCATACGCCTTTGTGTAGCTTCACCCATAGTTTCGCCACGTCTTGGATGACTACAACAGGTATTGGCCCAATACAATGGCCACAAACGCTTGGTGCCGCTGCGTTGCTGCAAAAGCAACTCGCCTTTCGAATTAAACACAAAAACCGAGAATGCCCGATGTAAAATTCCCTCTGCGTCGTGGCAAGAACCCTTGGATGCATAACCAATTTCCTGATCGTCAGAGTCTACCAAAATCAGTTCCTCCGAATCGTACGAAACGACTCGATCGATAGCTTGCGGTGTTTCAACAGGTACTGGTTTGGATGAAGCGTTCGTCAATGGACTGTTCCGTCTTTCGATTTAATCAATGGTAAAAGCAAGAGCGCGATAACCTGCGCGTTGCATGGCCTGGATGACGCGCTCAGAATTTTCGGGACACAGAGCAATCATAGCTCCGCCGCCACCGCCGCCAGTTAGCTTGGCACCGAGCGCTCCGTTGTCGCGGGCGATTTGAATGAGTTGTTCAAGCTCATAGCACGACACCTGTAATCCGTTCAGATAGCCCTGGCACACATTCATAAGAGATCCGAGCGTGGCCCAGTCGCCAGCAGCCATGGCCTCAGCGCCTTCAAGCGCCAACGCATCCATCTCGTCGAACATACGTTCGTAGCGCTCTGGTCGCAGCTTCCAGGCTTCTTCAACCCGACGCACCGTAGTGGCCGTAAGACTTTCAACGCCGGTCATACCAACAACAATCGTCATTGGGCCCGCAAGCGGCACAGGCTGCACTAACGGCGGACTGCCTCTCTTGAACAACATGGCGTTGCCATAGGTCGCTACGGTGTTATCTACGCCCGACGGATTACCGTGAGCAATTTTT
>QIGP01000189.1 GCA_003228965.1 Gammaproteobacteria bacterium | reverse complement strand
CGCGTAAATAGTACGAGTGCGAGCTTAGAAAATGGATGATCAGCGTAAAATGGAGAATGGGTAGACTTGACCCCAATCGCCTAAACAATTCACGACCTAGTCTGACGCGTAAATAGTACGAGTGCGAGCTTAGAAAATGGATGATCAGCGTAAAATGGAGAATGGGTAGACTTGACCCCAATCGTAACGCGCGAAAACGTCGCAGAACAGATTCTCGGAAAGCGAACAGATCAATATTGACAAAATGGTCAGACAGAACGGAGCTAGAGTTCATCAGGCCTGTTGCGATCACCAGACAGTACAGTCGCATAAAACTGTAAGGTCTGCTCAGCAACTTTCAACGGATGATAACGTTCCCGCGCCACCTGGCGGGCGCGTTCTCCGATTTGCACTTTGCGATCATGTGCGCCATGCAGGGCTGCAAGAATCTCGGTTAGGCTGGTAGGTGTCCGCGCGTCGCAAATAAAGCCGCTCTCGTCGTGGGCGATCATTTCCGGTACGCCACCGACACCTGTCGCCACCGTAACCATACCCGCTGCCATCGCTTCCGCGACGCTGACCGGCAACGTTTCCTGCTTCGATGGTAGTACAAATACGCTTCCCTGCGCCATCAACTCTCGTACTGCGCTCCGGTCCTGCCAACCGTGGAAAACCACCTGTGGCAGTTTCAGGTTGTCGACTAGTCGCTCAACCTCCTGGCGATAGGGCCGATCGGAAAAGTCACCTACAATGTCGCACTGATAGTGTTTGCCACGTTGGGATAGCGATTGTACAGCCAGTAACAGCGCTTGCACGTTTTTGCGCCGGGTCAAAGCGCCAACAAAGAGCAGACGATTCGTATCGTGCCGGGGCACGGTGTCGGTGAAAAAATCTGCATGCACGGCGTTGTTGATGAGCGCTTCATGCCAGCGCTCCCCTCGCCGGCTAGCAATAATGCGCCGGCTGTAGTCGGAAATGTGAACAATATTCTTGGCACGTCGCATCGCGAAGTCATCCAACCACGCGCTCATGCGCTTCTCAAGCATGCGCCTCGGCGTAGTTTGATAACGCGCCTCCTCACGCAGAATCGCGTGCGGAGTGATCACAGTCGTGGCTGATGGCAGTCCAGGCAGCAGTAATAACTGTGTGCCACTGCCTTGAATATGCACCAGGTCGGGGTTCTCCCGGGCCCGCACCCGCTGCAACACAGCCCGACCGTTCAACAGCAGAGCAAGCTTGGTAGACCGGGCAGGCCTTAAGGGCACATAGCGAATTTTTATGCGCGGGCTATACTGCACACTATGCTCTGAAGCGACGCCCCTGCGAAATGACAGCACACAAACCCGCGCTTGTGTCTTTGCAAATCCGTTCAGCAAATGGGCGGTGGCCGCTTCCACCCCGCCACGCGCAGCATCCAGCGCGAGCGGGCAATTCGAAACCATCAGTATCTTCAATATACCTCCAGGTTGCCGATTGAGCGACACGTTGCCAGCCTCGCGCCATCATAATCAGACGGACTGGGATTATCAACGCGCTCCCCCAAGTGTGCAATCAACCAAGTGTACAATCGAAGCGTCGATGCGAATGGATCCACAGTACACGATTCGAGTTTGAGCGTCGCGCAGTGCTTCCAACATCTCTTCAGAACTGGTTGAGCACAGTGGTTTACAACGCGCAGCGCAATTCAGGCTTGGTATGGCCGCGCGCAGTATAAGGCACAGCGATGTGGCGGCCATACCAAGCCTGATAGCACTGATCAATGAGCTGTTCCGATGCTCCCCCCACGCCCATTCTTTCCCGCAGATGCGGTGCCTGCTTGCCAGATCTTACAGTTGATGTTTCGTGATTCAATTTTTGATATTCTGCCACTATGCCTACCTGTAGGTGTCACGGGAAATAACGAGAGGTTAAGATGTCCGAATCGACAGAATCATTCTTATAACAAATACTGCGCTATTGCACCGCCCCAACAAGGAATAAATCAGACGATATCATGGGCCCATATATTGTTGAGAATAACCACAAGGTTTCACTGGAGAAATTGTCCAAGAGGTTGCCCGCCACCGCTTATATGAGCGAGTTACACATTCAGGTTTGCGAACTCCTGGCAAAAGCAAGCTGCGCCGATGCAGAACTATTGCCGGTACTGGTAAATCTTTATGTGACCAAATCGAGCTACACCAAAGGTCTTACGGCGCTTATCATTCTGTCACGTCACGGTGCGCTTCAAGATGTCGAACTTCATAGCAATCAATCTGATTGTGTACTAAACACGTTGCTGGGGCCTGCCATTAAACACATTCCAATGCCGCGTCACCAGGCGCTGATCGACAAGCATCATGTGATCAGAGCGATAGGCAAATATATTACTCATCGAATATTCCGACTGTTTGGCTCCCGAGTAAAACGGCCCTCGTCGCTCGTCCGTGCATGGACCGACAAAGCCGAGCAACTGTATTCAACCGAGTGTGTTTCGGCGCACGTACTTGTCTATCCTTACAATACTAACTTTTTACGTAGTTTCAGCTTTATTAGAAGTTGCTATCGCAACCACCGCGATTTTTCACTCTGTGGAATCTCCTATAGCCTGCGCCTACTGGCCAGGGTATTTTGGAAAATGCACAGAAGGGACTCGCAAATGGCAGAATATGAGCGCCAGGCACTAGTTCGACATGGAAAGGAACTTGCACAACTCGGCCCGCAGACCGTGTTTACGACAGATGACTATGAACCTGCCGGATTTCTTTTTCACAATGTGCTGATAGCAGCAGGCATACACACGACCAACACCTGCCACGGGATCGCCGTATATGGCCCGCATGTCAGCGCCAGCCGCATGGTGTTTATCAACTCGTTTCAACAAAAGTACTACTCATGTCGGAGTACATTTAAGGAAACCAAGTCTCGCATTCCTGTTCCTACGGTGGATGCTCCGACAAAAGAGACCAGACCTCTCTGCGTCGTCTATATTCAGGGCAAATGGAACCTGAGTCGCAAGCCATACGAACACCTCTTTGACCGCCTTCTAAAAGACGCTCTGCAAGAAAGCTGCCGTGCAACCGGTCTTGAATGGTTTGTAAAATCACACCCCGATTTAAGCACGATTGCCAAATATCGGATCTCAATACAGCATCACGTTAAGGTGTTTAACGACTGGAGTGTTGTGGAGAGTCGTCCAGTAATATTTATCAACTTTATGTCCACCGCGCTCTATGACTTTAGAGAAAGAGGTGTAACCGTGCTTGTACGCGACGACTTTATCGACCCTGGTACTGTTTTCGGCACGGGGCACATTGTCATCCACAGAAGGGAACTCACTAAAGTTCTACGTGCATTACAAAAAGACGGTTACCGAAAAGAACGTTATATTAAGCAAAAGACCATACTTCTGCAACATAGAGTAGAGTGAAACGTCATGGCATTAATGTCCAACTGCTGAGTATTGGGGTCAAGTCTACCCATTACTCATTTTCCTAAGCCAGTTCCTGACTTTTTCGCCCTCTACCCGAAGCGCTGCTTCGCTACTCATATATCGACGAAATCTTTGTATGATTGTGCTTGAA
>QIGP01000064.1 GCA_003228965.1 Gammaproteobacteria bacterium | reverse complement strand
CTATGGCTCAAGGGGGATCGGCGCAAATGGCCGCGCCATAGTGAGCGAAAAACCATCAAGCGGTGTGTACCGCAGTCTGTCAAATTGCTCATTTTCTTTTCAACCTTATATGTCCTTCCTAAGTACGCAGTGCCAGCGCACTCATGAATAATGCAGGCTAGGGCGGTGTGCAGTGCTGCGTAAGAGTTGTGTCCAGGCCATTTTTTAGAAAAGCTTCAGCCGTCTTTTGGACACAGGGATCGTCCAAAACAATGTGAGCTTGTGAAGAAGTAACAATGTGACTGTTGCTGAAGTTCTGTTTACGGTCTGTAACGTGCTCCAGCAAAGTGACAGAGTCGTAGGTGCCGTGTACAAATAGCGTTGGAACGTCGGTAACGACAGCCTGGTCCAGCACTCCGCGGACAGAAGAGATATTCATAGCGCCGCAGTAGTCTGTGTATTCCAGACCCATTCGAGCGATGTCCCGAGCGTAGGCGTATGGAATGGCCTCTACTTGCTCGCGAATTTTTTCTTCGTTGATGTACGGTTTTGAGTCTACGCAGTAGTGGCTGGACGCGCTGATGTCGCCAAACGTTTCGTCCAGCAGGTAAGCCAGTAATTCCTCCAGGTAGGGTTTGATCGATTTGGTCTCCCCCCGTTCGAGTTCTTTCATGATAACCGGGTAGTCAGTGAAAATGTCTTCTCCGTAAACACCCCACAGCATGCTGTCCAGAAAACGCCAACCGGTTAGGTAAGTCGTAAACTCCTTGTCGCTATATGGATGTTCAACGGACATTTTCAACGGTTTTTTATCGAGTGCCCTGACTTGTTGCCAGAACGCCTGAGCCACGTGGTCTTGCGAGTGTTCCTGGCTACAGGATTGTGTGTAGGTGCAATAGTCAAAAAGACGCTTGTAAGGTTCTACAGTTTCTTGAACTAACACTTCATGTCTGGGTGTATCCAGAAACGTTGCGCTATCCAAAATCATTGCCTCAATGTTGCCGGGGTAGTCGCGCGCATAAATTTGCGCGTAGACGCTTGCGTACGAAGCTCCGTATAAAACCCATTGCTTCACGTCGAGCGCTTGCCGAAGACGCTCAAGGTCTTGAACGACCGTCGTGCTGTTGTAGGCCGAAAAGTCCGTACCGTTTCGTTTGAGTGTCTCAAGGCACTGTTGAAAATCGTGATGACCACTGTCATAGGATTCACGCAGGCTGAGTTTTTTCCGCCACCGTGGAATTACGTTGTCGACAAATCTTTGACACATCATTGACGGCGACGACTGACCCGCCCCACGTGGATCGATGAGGTACAGGTCTCTCCCCATGTCGACCGACAGTGAGCGCATTTGATCGTAGATGCTGAATACGTTGTATTCGGACTCAAGATACAGGGACCCACCTGGGCCACCGCCTCCAAGGTGAAGCAGCGGCGCAATGTCGAAACTGTCATTTAAGCTACTAAAGACGATGACGGGGAACGAGGTCATGCGGCCATTGAGTTGACCTGGAGTTTCGTCCACCGTCATGGTGTAGCAAGTGTGGGTGGGTAGATAGTCGGTGGTATCGAACCAGCACGCTGTTTTGGCAAGACCCACGGTTTCACGGGTAGGCAAATTGGGAGCTGAGCACGAGCTTGCGCTCAACATTATTATGGCTACTGCACAAGGCACACGCCACCTGGTGCGGCACGCGCGATAGACAATTGAACAGAGTGATTTTAACGGTCGTAACATGGACATCAGTTTACGCACATTAAGGCGTGGCACAATCAGTTAGCCCCGACTTGAACGAGATCGCAGGAAGCACTTCTACAAGTATATTATGGCGTTAACATGATTGAACGTGAGAGGTAATTACGGATATTTACGCGCTGAGCGCAGGTCTATTGGCCATTAAGTGTCGTATCTCTGTGTCGCTTAATGTCGGCAGTGACTCATATTTCGACGACGCTGGGTATCTCACCCTGTTTCGTGCAAGCGCGTGGCCGGTGAATCCGGAAGCGTTCATCAGGGTGGAGCAGAGAATGGCCAACAGAAAATCATCTGTCTGGAATGTGGTAGTTTATTTTATTTAGATTGAGTCTAATATAACACTACCGCAGTGACTCCGTTCGACATAGTGCGCCGGTCACTATAAGACTTTCAGGCGTAATTATTTTACTTCAACTAATTGCGGTAGTTATGTCACCGAGTTTAGGTTTTGCTGTCCGTTTTGAGCTATGGTCGGCCAATAAGAATATTCAGCTGTCTCTTGCGCTTAAAAAAGAATAAGTCGGTCTGGCAACGAAGTTTGTTGTGGAAGTAAACGACGAAATCCAGCGCTATGTATGTTGAAAACGACAAAACCAGTTAAGCCGGGCATTGGATCCGGGTGCGTTTAATTAGCCATCATCGAAATTAAATTAGGTACGAGGGGAACACATATGAGCTTCAAGCTTTCACTATTGGCGGTGGCTATAGCGCTGCCGTTTTCGGTCGGCGCGAATGGCGCGCAGTCGGACGCCGCAAGTGCTCTGGTTCGAGCAGCAGACGGCCCGGTCAGTATTCAACGAGACGCACGCAACGGCGACATTCGGTTTGTGCAAGTTCAACGCGGTGGCGACTTGATGCCAGGTGCTGGGGCTGACAAGAGCAATCGCTTTTTGCGTCAAAACTCGGCGGCGTTTGGTATTTCCAATGTCGATAGAGAATTGAAACTGATGAAATCGAACGTTGACCAGACAGGCCAGCGTACCGAGCAGTTTCAACAGCTATATAACAACGTGCCCGTATTTGGCGCGCGTTTGGTAGCGGCAACAGGTCGTAACGGTGCGCTAAAATCGGTTAACGGTGCTGTGGCTCCCGAGCTCAACATCGACACGAGCGCACGCATTGCCTCTAGCGACGCGGCGGCTACTGCGATAGCCCATGTGGCCGAGCAAAATGCGCCGCGAGATCTTGGCGGTTTAAATGCCGAGCCTGCGACGCTGTATATTTACGGCAAAAACTTTGTACGTGGGCTCTCCGGTCAGCACGAGTTGGTCTGGGAAGTCGAAGTAGCGGGTCAGAACACACGTGAGTTTGTTTACGTTAGTGCCATCCACGGTAAAGTTGTTGACCAAATTACCGGGACCTACGACGTCATGGAACGTCAAATTTACGACGGCGGTTTTGCCGCGCAGTTCAACGTATGGTCTGAAGGCGATGCCACCCCTACCGGAAATACCGCGTGGGATGAGCTTATTGCCTACACCGAAGACACCTACAATCTATACTCCAGCATGACCAACGGCGGCTTCCTTTCCTGGAACGGCACCGATGGCATAATGCACGCAGTAAACAACGACCCGGCTATTAACTGCCCGAACGCGCAGTTCACCGGTTCTTACATTCGCTTTTGCGACGGAACAACAACAGACGATATTGTCTCGCACGAGTGGACTCACGGATACACACAAGAGACCCACGGTGTAATTTACCTCGACCAGTCAGGCGCCATTAACGAAGCGTACTCTGACATTTTTGGTGAAGTTGTCGATTTCCTGAACGGTGACGGTAACGACATTCCTGGCGGCACACGTGCT
>QIGP01000169.1 GCA_003228965.1 Gammaproteobacteria bacterium | reverse complement strand
AACCAGGCCCGCCAATAGTGCAATGGCTGTGTCAGCAATCACAACTGTGACCGATGTTGTGCCAATGTTAGAGTCTTCGGGTAAATAGGCGCCGTACGCCATGACCGCGCCCATACCTACGCTCAATGTAAACAGCGCATGCCCGAGAGCCACCAGCGCCCCGTCCAGACTGAGCTGATCAAACTTGGGTGAGAACATATAAGTGACAGCCGCACCGAAGTCGCCGTTTTTGATTGAGTACACCAGCAAGATGAGCAGCATGATGAGTAGCGCGGGCATCAGTATGCGAACCGCCTGCTCCAAACCGCGCTGGACACCACGAGCGACCACCGCCACGGTCATAATCATAAATAAAGTGTGATAGCCAAGCACCGGTTTCCACGCACCCACGTGGCCACCGAATATGGCGGCAACATCGACTTGAGTGGAATCCGTAAACGTGCCAGCCAAGAGCTTGGGTATGTAAGCGAGAGCCCAGCCTGCCACTACTGAGTAATACGAAAGAATCATGATGCCGGCCACAACGCCCATGAGCCCAACCAGCCCCCAGACCCGCGTACCGGATTCTTCTTCACCCAAAATCTGCAGCGTGGTTACCGGATTGCGGCGACCTCGGCGACCGATCAGAATTTCGGCCATCATGGTCGGTAAACCAATGGCGAACACAAAAACCAGGTACATGAGCACAAAAGCGCCACCACCGTTTTCGCCGGCAATGTACGGAAACTTCCATATGTTTCCGAGACCGACGGCCGACCCTGTGACGGCTAAAATAAACGCCAGTCTGGATGACCAAAAACCCTGCAAAGAACTGCGTTTCTCCACAGATATTTCCCCAGTAAACTTGTTATTGGCGATTTTGCGCCATTTCCGAACGGGCCACAAGCATCCGGGTGTGAGTTAATACCTGTATCTGGTCTCAATTCACTTTATAATCCGCGAATGAGTAATTCCGGCAAGAAAGCCAACCCGGGCGCGAACATTGCGCTCAACAAAAAGGCCCGACACGACTATTTTATCGAACGCACTATGGAGGCCGGCCTTCAACTTGAAGGGTGGGAGGTGAAAAGCATGCGCGAAGGCAAAGCCCAGCTTACGGAGACCTACGTCATCGTCCAAAGTGGCGAAGCCTGGCTGCTCGGAGCACACATTACGCCGCTTAAAACGGCGTCAACGCACTTTCGACCCGAACCTACCCGCTCTCGCAAACTGCTCCTGCATCGCAGTGAGCTAGACAGCCTGATAGGCTCCGTCGAGCGCAAAGGGATGACTCTCGTCGCCCTGAAGCTCTACTGGAAAAGCGGCCGCGCCAAGCTTGAAATTGGTCTTGCCAAAGGTAAGAAGCAGCACGATAAGCGCGAGACAAACAAAGATCGCGACTGGGAACGACAAAAAGCCCGCATTCTGAAGGGCAATCGTTAACTCACGCCCTGCGCTAACTTCTATCTCTTTCGTGCCCACGTCGCCACTTCTACTAGGAACTAAGTCGATTTAAACGAATCTATAGAGAAGAGCACAGATTTTGACTACACTGTGCCGACGCTTCAAGGGGGCGACCTGGCTTCGACGTGGGTTGCAAAACTTCAAGTGCATGCCGAGGGGTAGATCACCTCGTTAAACCAGCTACAACAATATATAGTTGCCAACGACGACAACTACGCACTAGCTGCTTAAAAACCACGCTCAGTGCCCTCTGGCCAGGCTGTGCTTGTGCACTTGGATCCCAGGGGTCATCTTCACAAGATCGCGAGTAAGGTATGTTTGGGACCGAGCCGTTAAAAAATAACTAAACTGGCCAATCACATTCCCTGCCCGTCGGGTTGCGGTTGGTAAGACTAAAGACGGAATAAGCATGTAGACCTTGGAGCGGAGGACTTGCGGACGCGGGTTCGATTCCCGCCGCCTCCACCAAAAACTAATGGCCCCTTTCGGGGCCATTTTTTTTACTGGACGCGTCGCTACCCCGCGTTTTTCGCATTCGCAATCTAACTAACCCGCCCTGGATTAGCCGCGCACATACGGCGCTGGGTCTAGACACGCGTTCGCACGCGACTGGTTCGATTCTCGCCGCCTCCACCAAAACATGGAGGATTTTACCCGGAATCACGCTGCACCAAAAAGCAAGTGGCGGGCACCGACGAATTAATTGAGAGCTCTGAACGTGAGACAAACAAAGTGGATCCTGATGTTAAGAAAACCGCGATTTCTTACAGCGCCGGAAACGGGCTAGAAAATGAGCGTCTAAGCACTGGAGATTCAAAAGATTGAACAATATCGCCAGGAAGCAATTGCTACATTGTTAGTTTTGGCATGTTAGCTGTCCCATTTTTAATTTATAAGCTGACTGCCCTAACTTTCTTCTAATCAACATTGATGACTACAGATATTTATCTCAATAAAATGATTTCGCTTCTACCGGAGGCTAGATATGAGTGCTTGGATCCAGGCATCAATTGGACATCGCTATATACACAAACAATTACCAAGTTATTTCTCACGGCAATTATTTGCATAGTGGCATTCTACGCAACCTTCTGGTTTATAGGATGTGTTGTATGTTTTCGATCAGGGCCGTCGATATTTCAAAAGAAATTCGAATTGTCCACGCCCCAGTCAAATACGGTTATCAATCAGAGATTGTCACCGTTCCGCAAGTTACCATCCAACTTCCATGACACCAAGGAGGAACGCTGTGATCCAGATGGAATCGAAGAAATATTTGGTGGTCAAGGACACACAAGAAGCCTTTTGGAGCAAGGGTATCCAGTCGGAGGGAAACACGAGAAAATAATTCACGTGACCTACCTGCATCCCCAAGGAATATATGACGGGTATGTCAGTCGTTTTTTTTCTACTGTTCTTGCCACTCACATATTGGAATTATCGATATCGACTAAAACGCGACGCAGACGCCCATTTCTTTCCTCCAAACTATCCACACCCGGGACGAACAGTACTGACTGATAGGCGATTGTTCGTTTGTTATGCGGTCAATCCTTACTATTATCACTACCACTCTTTCCCAATCAATTTAACTAGAGAAGTTCGCCAGACCTCATCGAATATTTCGGTCCAGCCCGTGGAAGCAGATACCTGTGCCGCTACCGTAAACGTTGGCCTAGAAATTGGTGAATTGCTGATGACTCTACATAAAAAATCAAACATCTATGTACGCGATGCGCACCGAGATTGGTCATCAGAAAATGACTAATAGGAAGCACTTGGTGTAACAGCACAAATGGGGTCAGACCAGAATGGCACTTACTTAACGGGCCAGAGGTACTGTTGGAGTACGGGCTTCAGCCGTGATTAAATTGCGAAGCCGTTCCTACGGTACACACTGAACCTCTAGTTCGGTTCCTTCTTCCCTAGCAACACAGGTCAATTCGTGCAAGATTGGTTTTTCCGTGAAGCTTTGCCAGCGTTTACACGCGGTCGTCAAGATCACGCCCTTTCCGCTTAGCGATATCAAGCCCATACAAAACCAGGCCAACATCCAACACAGAACCGCCATCCTTGGCGGTACAGGTGGTCCCGTGAATATCCAACTCTGGTT
>QIGP01000267.1 GCA_003228965.1 Gammaproteobacteria bacterium | reverse complement strand
GACGTGTCCGACATGTACGCGTGTTACGCGGAGAGCGTCAGGAATTTGGGCACGCCTGTATTCCCCAAGAAATACTTCGCCATACTAAAAGAAGTGTTTCGCGATGACTGTGAGGTCTTGACCATCACTCACGAGGGAGCCCCGGTAGCGGGTGTCATGAGCTTCTACTTTAAAGATGAAGTTCTCCCCTATTACGGCGGCGGCACGTTCGCCGCACGCAAATTGTACGCGAACGATTTCATGTACTGGCAAGTCATGGAGAACGCGCGCGAAAAGGGGCTACGAATTTTCGACTATGGGCGCAGCAAAGTGGATTCGGGATCGTACCGGTTCAAGAAGCATTGGGGATTTGAGCCGGTTCCTTTGGCTTATTCCTATCACCTGGTTAAAGCGACTGATGTGCCGAACGTGAATCCGAACAATCCGAAGTTCAAGATTTTTGTAGATACCTGGCGCAAGTTACCCATTGGAATTGCTAACCGGGTAGGGCCGTGGCTCGCGCGACAGCTTGGTTAAGCATCGTCGACGTATCGCCCAAGCAGTGGTTTATGGCGTGAATACTTTGGCGTATCGAGAAACGACTTGAGTTGCTGATTGAGAGCGCTGAGTTGGGAGCTTGTCAATTCTTTTTGCCAGCGAGTGTCCAATTTGATTTTGCCGTCGCCAAGGCGCATTTGATTGCCAAGAATATGATGTTCGGCATCTTTGAAGTCGCCGGCAAATGAAAGAGGCGCAACGCCCGCGTATCGATGAAGTTTTGCAAGTTCTTCGTCGGTGTTCGTACATACGGCGTCATAGTGCACAGTAATGGAGTCGTTGACATCGGCCGCTATGCGTACAATGTCGCGCTGGTGTCTGAGCCATAAGTTAAGAGTTTGTTCGGGTGGCCAGCCGCGATGTCTGAGGCAAGAAGCTGCAACGCCTCTCGGGTTGCGTACAAGATGAATGTTTTTGACGGCCAGTGAGTCTATGCGCTGAAGATGGCGTAAACGATAGGGGTCGAGCGAGTTGTCCAGGTAGATGGAAGACTTGTGAAACGCAATGGCCGTGGAAATCAGGCGATCGTTAGCTTCGCGTTGGCGTCGCAAACGGGAACCTGTTACGGGAAAGTGTTCGACCAGGGTATCGCGAGCATGCTCGAGTAGTGATGACTCGAACAGCGGGAGACTGGCAGTTAGATAACGATTTAGGCGTGGGTTATTGCTTGCTTTAAACGCAGCGCCAAAGTCATAAAATTCGAACGGGAGATTGTTGTCGCGAAAAGTCCGGGCAAGATGTTGGTAAAAACTACATTCCTGGATCACTTCGCCGCAAGAACAGTAGAACGCTTCACCTTTGTTAAACGGCCACCCGGCGGTATGGCCCAGGCTAGTGATTTTCGGGTGAGTGTTTAGCAGGAACGACGTAAGCGTAGAACCCGAATATTGATAAGCCGAAATATAGAGAAGCGTAGTCTTTGACATGGTTGGATCCAGCATAAATAATTCGTTAAGTTTACCGCAAAAGCTTCGCGCTTGTGAGTCGCAGAGCCGTACAAATTGCGCAGGTTTCGCGCGAGGATCAATCTGATGTGTGGCATCCACGGTGTGGCCGCCGTCAATCGCGATTTGCGCTTCACTGTGGCTAATGTCGAAGCGATGGGTAACATAACGGTCCACCGCGGACCTGACGACTCCGGCATGTACGTTGATGAGCGAGCCATCATTGCCATGCGGCGACTTTCGATTATCGATGTGTCAGGCGGGCATCAACCCATTACCAATCACGATGAAAGCATCTGGGTTGTCTGTAATGGCGAAATTTACAATTTTCAGATCCTGCGTGAACAACTCAAAGCAGACGGCGCCGTCTTCAAAACAAGTAGCGATACTGAAGTTATTCTTCACCTGTACGAGCGACATGGCCTGGATTTTGTCACCCAACTGGAAGGCATGTTTGGCTTCGCGATATGGGATCGGCCTCGCAAGCGTCTCGTAATAGGGCGGGATCGCCTTGGCATCAAGCCGGTGTACTACTCGGTCGCCGATGGCAATCTGATGTTTGCGTCGGAGCTCAAGTCTATTCTTGAGCTACCAGGGGTTAACGCCGAGTTGAATCGTGCGGCGCTAACCGAGTACCTTAAGCTTGGATACGTACCGGCCCCGCACTCCATGATTGACGGTGTGAAAAAATTACCTCCTGCGACTCTGCTCATTTGCGAAAACGGCGAGCTGCGCCAGCATACCTACTGGAAGCTTACACAGAACATATCGTCCATGAGCGACGCTCAGTGGTGTGAGCGCTTCAGAGAAGAGCTAAAAGCATCCGTGAACGGTCAAATGGTCAGCGATGTACCGCTGGGTGCGTTTCTAAGTGGTGGCATCGATTCAAGCGCTGTAGTGGCGTGTATGGCCGCTAACAGCAGTCGACCGGTAAAGACGTTTTCAATTGGTTTTGGTAACGCGTCGGGTGGTCAGTACTATAACGAGCTGCCCTACGCACGACAAATAGCCGAGCAGTTTGGCACGGAGCATCAAGAGATTGTGGTTGAACCGCAGGTTGTTGATTTAATGCCTCGTCTCCTGTGGCATATGGATGAACCGATCGCCGACACGGCGTTTGTAACGACCTATCTTGTGTCGGAATTCGCTCGCCGCGACGTCACTGTAATTTTATCGGGTGTAGGTGGCGACGAATTGTTCGGTGGTTACCGGCGGTATCTTGGCGACTATTACCTTCGAGCGGTCAATTGGATGCCTTCAGGCATACGCCGAGGGCTTCTGAAGCACGTGGTCAATCAGTTGCCCGCCGACCGCCACTCACCCTTGATGAATTTAAGTCGCTACGCCAAAGCCGTGCTTGAGTCCAGTGAGCTGTCTTTCGAACAGCGCTACAAAGGCTATGTTAGTGCTATGGAAACTGGCGCGGTAGAGGCCCTGCTAGCCGAACCCTCTAACGGCGCCGATACCCTTGATGAGGCTTTTGCGCGATTTACCGACGGCGACGGCGTAAACCGGATGATGCAGCTTGATTTGGTCACACAAATGCCCGACGACCTGCTTATGCTGACCGATAAAATGTCCATGGCCGCGTCGCTGGAGTGTCGTGTACCTCTGCTTGACGAGCGCATGGTGGAGTTGGGAATGAGTATGCCTGGCGAGCAAAAAATTCGAGGCCGTGAACTTAAAAGCATTATGAAGCGGGCGCTTGAACCTATGTTGCCCAAGAATATTCTTTACCGTAAAAAGCGAGGATTCGGTGCGCCTATGGGTGCCTGGTTTAAACACGAGCTAAAGCCCATGATGGAGCACTTGCTGTCAGCGGATACGATCGAACGACGTGGTCTGTTCAAGCCTTCGGTAGTGGCCTCGATGATCGAAGAGCACACCAGTAGCCAGGCCGATCGCACCGATGAGCTTATGGCTTTGATCAATCTGGAAATTTGGTCACGCATGTATTTGGACGGCCGCAGTCACGTGGATGTCAACGACGAACTTAAGCAGGTGATGTAACTATGCGCGTATTGTTTGTATGTCATCGTTTTCCATTTCCACCCAAACGCGGCGGCAAGATTCGACC
>QIGP01000068.1 GCA_003228965.1 Gammaproteobacteria bacterium | reverse complement strand
GGCCGCATTCAGTTTGTCGGCCTACGCGTTCGGATTGGTGGGCTTTTCGTTCGTTAAAGTGTTGGTGCCCGGCTATTTTTCACGACAGGATGCCAGGACACCTGTGAAGATAGGGGTAATTGCCGTGGTTTTTAACATCGTCGCGAATATAGCGCTTGTTGTGCCTATGATGAGAAGTAATTTTGTCGCCCCTCACATGGGACTGGCTCTGGCCACCTCTATGTCAGCGTGGCTTAACGCGGCTCTGCTATGGCGCGGCTTGCGCAGAGCGGGCGTTATGCCTGTGATGCCCGGTTGGCCAAAAGTGCTGTTGCAAGTTGCCGTTGCCACTACGACCATGGGTGTCGTGCTGTATCTGTTTAAAGGGGCTACGTCAGAGTGGGTTGTGTGGTCGTTGAACGAGCGAGTCGGGCGGCTTGCCATGCTTATAGTCGGCGGTATCGTGATTTACTTTGGTATGCTTGGCTTGCTGGGCGTGCGCCCTAAAATACTGCGCCACCCTCAATCAGAAGAACCTTCTTTAGACCCTTAACGGTGACGTCGCCTTGAAACTTATTCGCCGCTTTTCGTCCTGTGCTTTATTGGAGCGCGGTTCGGTCGTGACCATTGGGAATTACGACGGCGTCCATCTTGGACACCAGGCGTTACTTGAAAAAGTCATTGAGCAAAGTCGAAAGCTCAGCTTGCCAGCCTGCGTAATGAGCTTTGAGCCTATGCCAAGAGAGTTCTTCGGTGCGGACAATTCACCGGGTCGTTTGTGTACCTGGCGAGAGCGTTACGCATTGTTAAAAGATGCAGGCGTAGACGTTTTGTATCTCACTCCATTTTCCGCAGCCATCGCAGGTTTAAGCCCGCAAGACTTTGTGCAATCGGTGTTGGTCGACAAGCTGCACGTTAAGCTTCTCTACGTAGGCGATGACTTTCGTTTTGGCAAAGGGCGTGCTGGCGGTGTAGATGAGCTTAGAGATATGGGGCGTCGCTTGGGTTATCAACTGGCCCAGCTGCCGTCCGAACTTGTTGAAAACGAGCGGGTGAGTAGCTCGTCTATTCGGGAGGCACTACTGGCGGGCGACCTTACCCAGGCATCCCGATTGCTCGGCCGGCCATACTCAATGAGTGGGCGCGTGATTCGTGGCCAGCAGCTAGGCCGAACTCTGGGCTTTGCGACGGCCAATATTCACCCAAGGCGCAACAGCTTGCCCATGTCCGGTATATTTGCCGTGCGCGCCTCTGGCAGCGCTCTAAACGGGGTCCAGGCCGGTGTCGCTAATTTAGGCTTTCGGCCCACGGTAGGGGGAGGGGACGCGCTGCTGGAAGTGCACGTCTTCGACTACTCGGGCGACCTGTACGGGCAGCAGCTGCACGTCGACTTTGTGGCCAAGCTGCGCGACGAAGAACACTTTGCAAGCGTCGACGAAATGGTCGTTCAGATGCACCACGATGCGGCCAGAGCGCGGGCTATCCTTGGGCTCGAGAAGAGCTGATTTTTTTCCTTCAATAAGTGGTAGAGTCTCAGGAATTAACCGTTTTAACCGGCGGTATTATCACCTTTTTATTCGACAGGAGCCCGTCGCAGTCGTGGCCAGCAATAATTATAAAACTACCCTGAATCTTCCGCAAACCAGCTTCGCCATGAAAGCGAATCTGTCCCAGCGCGAGCCTCAAATGCTCAAGACCTGGTACAAAAACGATTTATACGGACAAATTCGTAAAGCGAGTGCTGGACGACCAAAGTTTATTTTGCTCGACGGTCCTCCTTACGCCAACGGCGCGATCCATACCGGGCACGCTGTTAACAAAGCATTAAAAGACATGATTGTGCGTTGTCGCACGCTGGCAGGTTACGACGCTCCGTACGTTCCTGGTTGGGACTGTCACGGTTTGCCTATCGAGCTGCAGGTTGAGAAGAAATACGGTCGCGTAGGCAAGAAGCTCGACGGTACCGCGTTTCGCAAAGCCTGTCGCACATACGCCACTAAACAAATCAAGGACCAGGCCGAAGGTTTCAAGCGCCTTGGGGTTCTGGCCGACTACGACAATCCTTACCTGACACTGACTCCCGATTACGAAGCCAGTCAGCTGCGAGCTTTTGCCCAAATGATCGACCGCGGTCACTTGTACAAAGGCTACAAGCCGGTGCACTGGTGTCTGGACTGTCGCAGCGCCTTGGCCGAAGCCGAAGTGGAGTACCAGGACAAAACGTCTCCGTCCATCGACGTGAGGTTTCAAGTTAACGACGAGTCCGATCTTCAAGCACGCTTCGGCGACGTGGCTGGCACCGGAACCATTTCCGTCATTATTTGGACGACTACTCCCTGGACGTTGCCTGCTAACCAGGCGGTTGCCGTACACGCGGAACTTGAATACGCGTTGGTGCAGCGAAATGACGAGCGAATTGTCGTAGCCACAGAACTGGTCGCCAGTGTCATGAGTCGTGCAGGCGACGACGACTTTAAAGTTCTGGCGACAACCTCTGGCGACAAGCTCAGCGGATTGAAACTGAATCATCCATTCCTTGAAGGTCGTGTCGTCCCGATCATTACGGGTGAGCATGTGACACTTGACGCCGGAACAGGTCTGGTTCACACAGCGCCAGCGCACGGCGTTGAAGATTTTCAGGTTGGCGTTGAGTTCAATTTGCCTATGGACAATCCGGTTGGTGACGACGGCTGTTATGTCGAGTCGTTACCCATATTCGGTGGGCAGCACGTGTTTCGCGCCAACGATCCAATTGTTGAGCTGCTTAAAGAGCGTGGTCAACTGTTCCACGTTGTCCCATACAAGCACAGCTATCCGCACTGCTGGCGCCACAAAACGCCGGTCATTTTTCGCGCCACTCCGCAATGGTTCATCAGCATGGAGCAGGCGGGTCTTCGCAACGACGCCATGAAGGCCATCGACACCGTTCAGTGGGTTCCCGACTGGGGGCGTCAACGAATTCAGGGCATGGTTAGAGGCCGGCCCGACTGGTGCATTTCAAGGCAACGCACGTGGGGAGTTCCCATTGCGCTGTTCATACATCGCGACACGGATGCATTGCATCCTCGTACCCAGGAGCTGCTCGAACAGGTCGCCGTACTTGTCGAGAAAGACGGCATCGACGCCTGGTTTGAACTGGACGCGGCGGAGTTACTCGGCGACGAAGCTGATACCTATCGTAAAGTTACCGACATTATGGATGTTTGGTTCGATTCGGGCGTGGCACATTACTGTGTCGGAAGCGCTCGTAAACAACTCGGTTTTCCGGCCGATCTGTATCTCGAAGGTTCCGACCAGCATCGCGGCTGGTTTCAAAGCTCGCTTTTAACCTCTGTCGCCATGCACGGCAAAGCACCTTATCGTGCGGTGCTAACTCACGGATTCACGGTAGATGAAAACGGGCGAAAAATGTCGAAGTCTGAAGGCAACGTCATTGCTCCCCAACAGATATTTTCCGATCTGGGTGCCGACGTTTTGCGGCTGTGGGTTGCCGCCGCTGACTACCGTAACGAAATGAGCGTCTCCGATGAAATTCTCAGACGCATTTCAGACGCCTATCGACGCATTCGTAACACGACCAGG
>QIGP01000175.1 GCA_003228965.1 Gammaproteobacteria bacterium | reverse complement strand
ACGTCATTGAGACCCAGCAGGCGCGCCGCGAGGTCGGCAATGGCGTCAAGCGTAGCGTTGCCAATGTGGTTAAGATTGCGTCGACCGTTTTGACCGCCTAACGCCGTTCGAACTCGCGCTGCAGCTGCTTTTACCGCCAAAGTCGCCGTCTCTAGTTCGCCGCGTTCTACACCGGCGGCAAAACTCTCGGCACTTACGTCCCGAGTGATACCGCTAATTTGACGCGAGCTTAATCGGACACCAAAAAAATTGGCGGCCGTTTCGGGAAACTGGTGTGCTTCGTCGAGCACAACTACATCGGCGCCTGGAAGCAACTCACCGAAGCCGTCTTCTTTCAGTCGAATATCGGCCAACAACAAATGGTGATTCACAACGACCACGTCGGCCGCCTGCGCGGCGCGCCTGGCGTTCATTACGTGACAGTCGCCAAACGCCGGGCATTCCTGGCCCAGGCAATTGTCAATCGTCGACGTTACCCACGGCCAAATTGGCGCGCCTTCTGCAACGTCGCTCAGTTCAGATGTGTCACCTGTTTTAGTACTACGCGCCCAGGACAATACCTTGGCTAACTGTCGACGGTTGATTTTGCCGTCGCTTTGCACACCTGCCTGTTCAAGGCGGTACAAACACAAATAATTACTCCGGCCTTTGAGCAGCGCTACAGACACCGGCTGACCGAAGGCACTGGTTACAGTAGGTAAATCGCGATGGAAAAGCTGATCTTGCAAGTTACGAGTACCGGTTGAAACAACCGCTTTGCGCCCAGCCAGGAGCACAGGCAATAAATAGGCAAACGTTTTGCCGGTTCCGGTTCCCGCTTCCACCACAAGATGCTGGCCGTCGCGAATGGCGTCTCGCACCGCCTGAGCCATGAGAATTTGCCCGGGGCGCGGCTCGTAACGGTCGACCTGGCTCGCCAGCGGTCCGTCTTTAGCGAACCATTCTTGTGCCACAGTGCGCTCAACGGGGGCTTGGCCGTAATCGTCCACGGTCCTAATTACTCGCCTTGGCAAGCGCAGCAGCTGCCCCGTCGACGTCGCCTGCGGCTTGTCGCGCCATTGCAGTCATGGACCAGCATTGGTTGTGCAATTGACGATCGCCGCCCGATTGAGCCAAGGCGCGTTGTGCCAACAGCTCAGCCTGAGCCGGGTTACCTTGTTCTAGTCGTATTGCACCAAGCTCAAGGCTTAACCACGGGTTTCCAGCTTGAATTCGCATGGCACGCTCTATCGCCGTGGCGGCTCCTGCGAGGTCACCGAAGGCACGCTTGCGTTCTGCTTCATCGAGCAAGAAGCCCGCTGGTCCCGTGGGTTGAGCGGCGGCAACTGCCGGGCGAGGGACATTATTCACTGTACCTTCGCTCTCGGGCGGCAGTGAAGCCCCGGTTTGAGACACAGGCATTTGCCGAACCACAGGCGCTGGTGGCTGATCGCTTTCGCTACGCGACCCTCCTGGCCACGTCTCGTGTACGGCACACGCCGGACTCACACACAGGACCAGTGTCAGCATCAGCCATCGCTTGTTTGTTTGCATAAGAAAGCTCTAATTCTACTTGGTGATTGTCGGCGGTGTTTCGCGCATTCTAACGAAGCGTATTCGCTGCAGCCGGCGCGGCCTCATCCACGATCGACTGACTACGGAAACCGCGTATTCCCAGTGCCACCAACGCCGCTTACGCGCAGTCAGGTAACTGATGAAATTAACGGCAATCGCTTAGAAACGGACGGTCAAACGCCGCACGCAATGGTATCAGAACGGCGGGATCACAGTACGACAGCGGCTCGCCCGTGTCGAAGTCAAAAGGCGCTTGCGCCATCGACTCAGGGGCGTATTGCACTAAGGATGCTGCGTCCAACGCTTGCATGATACTAGCCCAAACGGGCAACGCGCCTTGCGAGCCGGTGAGGCCCGTGGGCGCATTGTCGTCCTGGCCCACCCACACAACAGCCACCGCGGATTGGCTTAGCCCCGCAAACCAGCTATCGCGAAGATCGTTGGTGCTGCCTGTCTTTCCCGCGACCGACACACCCGGTAAGCGATAGCGCAAACTTCGACCGGTGCCCCGAGCCGCCGCGAGTTCGAGAGCATGGACAATCTGATAGGCGCTGTCGGCAGACGCCGCCTTTTTGACTTCAAGCGCGTAGCGATTCAATTCTGCACCGCCTGCATCTTTCACCGTTCTGACAACACGCGCCGGCGTGACAAAACCCCGGCCTGAAAGACCCAGATATAGCTGCGTGACTTCCAGAGGCGACAACTCAACCGCACCAAGCAACAACGACGGAAAGGCGTCAACGTCACGCTCGAGACCAAGCTGGTGCAACATATTCACTACGTTGTCCACGCCAACATCCAAACCGGTACGAACCGCTGGGGTGTTAAACGACTGAGCGAGCGCTTTGAATACGGGTACATCGCCACCGTACACGTCGTTGAAGTTTCTCGGAGACCAAACGTCGCCTGTATCCAACTCAACGTCGAGCGGCGCGTTACTCACCAGAGTGTCCAGGTCGTAGCGCCCGCTTTCGAGCGCAGTCAAATACACGAACGGCTTGATCAGAGATCCAATTGGACGCCGCATGTCCAAAGCCCGATTAAAACCGTCAAATCCTATTTGTCGCCCGCCAACCAATGCAATCAGATCCCCGGTATCCGGGGCCAGCACGGCCGCTGCAGCCTGCAGTTCCAAATTGCTTTCAGGCGCTTCACGTTCAAGTTTTTCAAGTGCCCTACCGACGCTTTGCTCTACGCGTTGCTGGGTAATAACGTCCAACGTCGTAAACACACTCAATCCGTTCGAGGTTAAATCTTCATGTTCATAGTCCCTCAACAATTGTTCTTTGACCATCGACAAAACTGCGGGATAACCACCGAAATTACCGGTCCGGTCCTGGCTAATCCCGAGAGGTTGAGCTTTGGCATCTTCCGCCGCCTCCGTGCTAATCACCTGCTGACGTTCAAGGATATCCAACACCTGATTGCGCCGCTTTAATGACGCTTTCGGCCGGCGTCGAGGGCTGTACTGAGAAGGACCACGAACCATCCCGGTAAGCGTCGCAATCTGATGCAATTCAAGCTCTTTCAGCCTGCGCGAAAAATAGAAACGGCTAGCCAGGTCAAATCCGTGAATGGCCCGGCCGCCGTCCTGACCCAAATAGATTTCATTAATGTAGGCCAGCATGATTTCGTCTTTGTACATACGCGCATCAAGAGAAATAGCCATCAGCGCTTCCTTGAACTTACGCCGCCACGTTTGCTCGTTGCTCAGAAAATGGCTCTTGATAAGCTGCTGGGTAATTGTGCTACCACCCTGTGTTACTTCGCCTGCCCGAATATTCGCAAACGCCGCGCGTACAATCCCTTTGAAATCCAGCCCGTGGTGCGTGCTGAACCGCCGATCTTCAACGGCAATAAGAGCTTGTTTGAGCAACTGAGGTACGCCAGTTGAACCAACCACCATTCGGTCTTCGCCACTTCTTGCCAAAATACTGCCGATCATTTGAGGTTCGAGGGTTGCCAAGGGCAACGAGTCGCCGTTGGCGTCACTGACTTCAGTTACCGT
>QIGP01000300.1 GCA_003228965.1 Gammaproteobacteria bacterium | reverse complement strand
GGCCGGCACGGTCGGTACGATCACGGCGTTGTCCTGGTCGTCTTCAGTTGGGTCGTTGTTGCCGGGTGTCGAATCGATATCGTCGCTTGTGGCCGCGGTTAATTCGGCTACGTTGTCGTAGGGTCCTGTTGCATTGACCAGCGCGGTGATTTGTAGTGTCACGTTCGCGCCGTTTGCCAGGTTTCCGATAGTCCATAGGCCGGTCGTGTTGTCGTAAGCCCCGCCACCCGTATCACTGACGTAGGTTAGTCCAGCCGGTAGCCGGTCGGTGACTTCGAGCCCGGTACCCTCATCAGGACCGTCGTTTGCCACTGTGATGGTATACACCACGTTGGTACCTGCGGTCGGCGTGGCATTGTCCACATCTTTAACTACCGAGATGTCGGCCTGCACCGCCTCAAAGGCGACGTCGTGAATGTTAATCCACTGAAAACCCGGTGCGTTCGGTGTGGTGTTGCGATAAGTCAGGTTGATTTGAGTAATGCCACTTTGAGCAAATACGTAGGTGGCATTGCCGTCAGCGGAGTTGGGTGGAGAGTTTGCTGTTCCGGATACCGTATTGGCGTTTAAAACGACGTTGTCAGAACCTGCGATCAGAGACGTTGGATCCACGACGCCCGCGGTAGTTTGGGCAGTAACACTGACCTCGTCGATAAAGGCGCCAAATTGATCCACGTCGAACAAGGTGAAACTGACGTTGGACACCCCTCCACGATACGCCGAGAAGTCCAGCGTTACGGTGACTTGCGGGTTGGACAGGTCGAGGTAATCGGTGCCGACAACCAGACTCAGTTCAGGCGGAAGCAAGCCGCCTGTGTTGGTGTTATCGAGTTGCGGCGAGACAACGGGTGGGCTCACGTCAAGCCCGGCTACATTTCCGCCAAATGTCACCACAATATCGCGGCCGCCGACGTTAAACGTTTCGCTCAAATTGGTATTGCCAGGCGGTGCCCACGTTTGATTATCCCAATCGAGAAGCAGGGGAGTCGAGTGCGCGTTATACGAAAACAGCATGAAAAACAGGGCAATAAATACTGTTAAGGCCGCCTTCGCGCGTCTGCTACCGGAACTATGTTGTATTAGGCTGTGTACCCTGCTGCTGTTCATTAACGTTTCCCTCCCAAACGATGCTGTATAAGTTACCTCGACTGAGGCAACCCATCAATGTTTAAGAGGCTAATTTTGATAAGAATTTCTGCTCTGCCCCAAAAATAAATATAGAACGTGCAAAGAAAAGCAAATGAGCCCGGATTCAGTTGACAGCAATAGAAGTTGCTGGGCCAATACGCCAGAAAAAAATCATCTCCGTTGCGTCTTGGTGGTGTCGTTGTAACCTTTCTTAACGTCTAATTTACATAAATCTTCCCAATATTTACATAACGTATTCAAGCAATTACATTTCTGCTATCGATCTCACAGTTCGAAGTTCATCAATCGTGTTTAATACTAATTCTATGTAAAGACAGCTCGCGAGAACGATCTCGTGCGCGCACTGAAAAGGGCAAGGTTGTGAAAGCGACCACGCAAAGCCACCGATCTGCCGGAGATGCGCAGACAGCGGGGTTACCGGTGCAGATTCTGACGCTTACCCGCGACCGTTGTCGCGCGCAAGAAAACGATCTCCTGGTTCGATTGGGCGAAAGCCTGTTCGACACCCGCTTACAACCTCTCCGTGCACTCTAAGTGCGGGCCGGCAATCAGACGATTGTTAATGGGTATTCAATGCGGCTGCCCATTTTAAGTTGTAGAGAACGGTACGGCGACGTGCCAAGGAGAAGAAAGATGAGAGTAATGGCCAAATTAATGGGCATTTTGGTACTGACCACCCTCGTGGCGAGCGGTTGTGGTGGCAGCGGTTCAGACGCTATAACAGGCACTAACCCGGTACCAGACGCCACTAAATTAACTATTGAGGGTCTGATTACGGATGACCCTATTGTAAATGCCAGAGTCATGTTCAATGTTGGTGGGCAAGAATTTACTGGCGCAGTACCGACTGGCTCACAAGGCGAGTTTAGCGTCGAGATTGAGTCTCAAAGTGCCGACGCCCTGGTTGTTGGTAACGCATTCGATGAGGCTCACGGTGTTTACCTGAGCGCAGTACTAGGTACCTTTTCGGGCTATCGCGATCAGGCGAGAAACAGTGTCGTCAACAGTGTAAAAATCACCAACATTACTACCGCCCAGCAGGTGCTAGCCGAGCGTCTGGCACTAGATGGTCAGATTGGCAGCTATGATGAATTCACTCAGTTGTTACCTCAAATCGATGCTACCGAACTCCTGGAATTGTCCGCACTTATAAAGACAGTAGTAGAAGGCATTAACGGTTCCGTTCTGCCAAGTGGTTTTGGCAATACGCTTGATTTGGCGCGGGCCATTGCTGATGGTAGTTCAACTTTTGCAGCAGACCTTGCCCTGCAGAGCCCGGGCACGCTCGAGTTTGCTCTAAACAAATTACTGACAGATGGTCATGCAACGGTAGATTTTACGGCGACCAATGCTGCCGGTGTTTACGCGTCGGTCAGCGACCATTACGTTTATGCCATTTTCGACAACGGCAGTGCCCTTGTTGAGTATTTCGATGACAACGCGATGGTCAGCACACCGAGTTGGAATATCACAGAAGACGGTAAACTGCGCATCAACTTCTTTGGCTTCGACCGAGACTCAGATAGCTTGACACTATTAGGTTCGGCAGAGAACTCGCTGCATATTGTTACTGATTTGGCGGGCCTTTCCAGCGCGTCGGTGGATCGAATCGCCTCGACTGTCACCAAGTATGAGTTTGCTGCAGGTTTTGACGTGGCCGACATTGTCGGTACGTTTGCAGATCCGCATTTGTCACAAAACAATTTGGTATTTCAAGCTGGTGGTGCTGGCTACTCGGTTAATCGTAATGACGCGAATACCGAGGCGCCGTTCACCTGGAGCGTCGCTACTGACGGCCGGCTAAATATCGACTACACCAACAGTTTCAAGTCAGAAGAAATTGTGGCTATACAATCTGGCGATCAGTCGCGTGTTTTGAGTATCGCTCGCTTTGATGGCCAGTTTCCGACACTGTCGGTTGCCGACTGGGGTTCAAGGTAAGCACCAAATGGCAGACTATGTCGAGGCCTGTTTTTGTAGCCGTTAGTTAATCGACGTAGAATACATATTAAGAAGGGTGGCTTTGGCCACCCTTTTTGCCAATGCTACTCTCGCGGCCCCTTAAGTAGAATGCTAATCATCCCATGAGCAATGAAATTAATGAGGCGCTATTCTTAGTCTTCGCGAGGAGTTTTGCTGCGACGTTATTGCCAGCGCGAAGTGGGATTACGTCGTTGCGAGCCCTCAGTGGGATTATGTCATTGCGAGCACTAAAGAGCTACGTCATTGCGAGCCCGAAGGGCGCGGCAATCTCCTAAAGCTGCGGCCTAACTGATTAAATCCGTAGAAACCGGACGGAGATTGCCACACCCGCTGCGCGGGTTCGCAATGACGGGGTACGGGATTGAGTCATTGCGAGCACTAAAGAGCTACGTCATTGCGTATATGGACTCCTCCCTATTTGCAAGAGAAAGGCGACAGTAACCGGATAGAAGCACG
>QIGP01000156.1 GCA_003228965.1 Gammaproteobacteria bacterium | reverse complement strand
CACCCTGGTGGCACGTCGCGTCGAGCGCCTGGCCGCGATTGGCGAATTCACTGGCTAGAACGCGCGGTGCCTGGCGGCCAACGTTCTGGTTCCTTTCATGAGTGACCTATCGACACAATCGCTTCTAAAAGCGTTTGAGAAGGCCGGATACACTCTGACCGATCCGGTACCGGATTCCAAGGGTTCGGGAGCTTTCCTGCATAAACTATCGAGCACTGAGCAAAGTCCTGTTCGGGTGCTCTGCGCGTTAAGCGGTGGCCTGGACTCAATGGTGCTGCTGCATCTGCTTAAACACTCCGGATTGCAAGTACGTGGCATCCACGTTGATCACGCTGCGCACTCTGATTCGGCCGCGTGGGCTGATTGGGTGAGTGTCAGGGCCCAAGCTATGGATGTTGCTGTCGTGGTTCATCGTCTGACGGATACGCCGTCCGGCGGCAGTCTCGAAGAGTTTTGGCGTAACGCACGTCGAACTTTGTTTATTGACGAGCTGCAAGACGACGAAATGCTTGTTACCGCGCATCACCAGGACGACCAGTTAGAGACCTTGCTGCTGCAGCTTTTTCGTGGAGCTGGCCCGACCGGGCTTCAGAGCATGCCGCTACATCAACGATTGCCGAACGCCCAATTGCACGTGAGGCCGCTGCTTGAGCACTCAAGAGAACATCTGGACGCCTATGCTCGTGAGCACGGTATCGAATTTCTTGAGGATCCCTCAAATGCCGACATGCGCTTTGACCGAAATTTTCTTCGTCACACTATTTTGCCCAAGCTGAAAGAACGCTGGCCCTCTGTGGGCCATGTGGTTGCAAGAAGTACCGAACTTATCGCGGAATCGGTGAAGCTTAACGACGCTTTGGCGGCACAGGACGCCAGCATCTGCGACCAGGACGAAAGTCTCGACTGGGAGGCTTTGCAAGCGCTGGATCGCGCGCGCCAGGCCAATGCGGTGCGCTATTGGCTTCAGCGCCTGAATGCGCGCATGCCGAATCGGAGGCGCCTGGCTGAGGCGTTGCGTCAGTGGAACGAAGCGACAGCCGATCGCCTTCCAGTACTTAAGCTCGATGGCGGCGCGGTTCAAAAGTATCGCTCCCGACTCGTCTACCAATCTTCTCAAATAGAGGTTAGTGATAAATGGACCGGGACACTGAAGATGGGCCAGTGGCTGGCTCTGCCTGGTATCGATAGTTCGTTGGGCCTGATGGACGGGTCGCAATGCAGTGCAGCGGTGCTTGCAAACGGCAGCGCAGGACCGGCAATTCAGCGCGCAAAGCTTGCAAGTACGATTCTGCGCGTGCGCTATCGTAAAAACGGTGAAAAATTGCGCCGGGCGGCGGGCCACCATCAAAAACTCAAACACTGGTTTCAGCAAAACGATGTGCCGCCAGTACGACGTTCGCGCCTGCCTCTGATATTTCTGGACACAGAACTCATCGCGATAGCCAATATTTGGGTTGATGCCCGATTCAGGTTGGACCCCCATTCCGGGCCTGAGCAAAAAACGTGTCACCTGATCTGGCGCGTTCTACCGGGCGAGAATGCAAAATAGCACGAGAGAATAAAGGCTTCCGCGCGCCTGTTCATTTAAATTGTCGCTACGATGTCCTAAGTCCGACAGGCTCTAGAGGCTCCTTAAAGTTCGTGTGCATTTGTCGTTGTATGCGGGCAGGCCTTAGGCTAACATTTACATCCGTCGTGGGGCGTTGATCCCAGCGCCTTATTATTGACGGAGTTCCCATGTCCCGCTTTATATTTGTCACCGGTGGTGTTGTCTCTTCATTGGGCAAAGGCATTGTTGCCTCGTCCCTTGGAGCTATTTTGGAAGCGCGCGGGTTTTCGATCAGCATGATCAAGCTCGATCCGTACATTAACGTCGATCCGGGCACCATGAGTCCTTTTCAGCACGGCGAAGTCTTTGTCACCGAAGACGGCGCTGAAACCGACCTCGATCTTGGGCACTACGAGCGCTTCGTGCGCACCACAACTAGCCGCCACAGTAACTTTACGACCGGGCGTATCTACGAGAGCGTCATCCGTAAAGAGCGCCGCGGAGACTACCTGGGCGGCACTGTGCAGGTCATTCCACACGTCACCGACGAGATAATTGCTTCAATCAAGCGTGGCGCGGGCAACGCCGACATCTGTATGGTCGAAGTTGGCGGTACCGTGGGTGACATTGAGTCGCTGCCTTTTCTTGAGGCCATTCGCCAATGTGGCGTCGAAATGGGCCCCGATAACGTTCTCTATGTGCACCTGACGCTGGTGCCTTACATTGCTGTGGCACGCGAACTTAAAACCAAACCGACGCAGCACTCTGTCAAAGAATTACGCTCCATCGGCATTCAGCCCGACGTACTCATATGCCGTACTGAACGGCCACTGCCCCAGGAAGAGCGACGCAAAATCGGCTTGTTTACGAACTTACAGGCCCGTGCCGTGATCCAGGGCGTGGATACCGACGATATTTACAAGATTCCGCGTCTGCTCAGTGAAGAGGGCCTGGACGATATCGTGGTAGAGAAACTGAAGCTTGACTGCCCGCCAGCCGATTTGTCCGAATGGCAGCGCGTGGTCGACGCTAAACATAACGTCGACGCCGAAGTAAATATCGCCATGGTCGGCAAATACGTGCATTTCCGCGATTCATACAAATCGTTAAACGAGGCGCTGTCTTGCGGCGGCTTGCACACGAGAACCAAGGTCAATATCCATTACTTTGAGTCCACCGAAATTGACGAAAATGGTGCGGATTGTCTGGCTAATATGGACGCCATTTTGGTGCCGGGCGGGTTTGGCGAGCGCGGTGTCGAGGGTAAAATTCGCACCGTTCAATACGCTCGTGAAAATCGTATCCCTTACCTGGGTATTTGCCTTGGGCTGCAGGTTGCCGTGGTCGAATACGCACGCAACGTGGCCGGACTCGAAGGTGCCAACAGTACAGAGTTCAATCCAAAATCTCCCCATCCAGTCATTGCCCTTATTACCGAATGGCAGGACGAAAGTGGCAAGCTTGAGCAGCGCCACGAAGGCTCCGATTTGGGCGGCACTATGCGTCTGGGCGCACAAACGTGTGAACTCATGGACGGAAGCCTCGCCGCGCAAACGTACGAGTCCCGCGAAATTGTTGAACGCCATCGTCATCGCTTCGAATTTAACAACACCTACCTCGACCGTCTGGGTGAAGCCGGACTGAGCTTTTCGGGGCGTAGCGTTGACGGATTGGTTGAAATGGTTGAAATCAAGGACCACCCCTGGTTCCTGGCGTGCCAGTTCCACCCTGAATTTACGTCCAACCCGCGAGATGGCCACAAGCTGTTTAGCGGCTTTATCAATGCAGCTCGTGCCCACCGTGCGGGCCGCATGCCGGCCGCGGCGGCCGTTGCGGAAGGCTAAGGAACCACCATGGATTTATGTGGAAACGCGGTAGGCAACGACCAGCCATTATTCTTGTTGGCAGGCCCCTGTGTAGTTGAGTCTGAGCAACTTGCGATCGATACCGCAGGAACGCTGAAAGAAATTTGCGCCAGGCTCGGCGTGCCGTTCGTGTTCAAATCCTCGTTCGACAAGGCCAACCGTTCATCGCACAAGAGCTTCCGCG
>QIGP01000408.1 GCA_003228965.1 Gammaproteobacteria bacterium | reverse complement strand
TCCTCGTTTTTATGTGGACCCTCATTTTCGAACGGTTTTTCTTCTATTCGGTGAAATACCCGAAAATTGTGAAAAACTCGATCGAATACTGGAACTCGCGTACCGACCGTAAATCGTGGCATGCCCACCAGATTCGTGAGCGTCTGGTGTCGGCTGCTGGTCAGGAACTGGAGCGCAATGTACCGCTCATCCAGACAGCTGTGGCGCTATGCCCGTTGCTCGGCCTGCTCGGTACCGTGACAGGCATGATCAAGGTGTTCGAAACGATGGCTGTTTCTGGTTCGGGTAACGTACGCTCAATGGCCGCAGGTGTGTCGTTCGCGACTGTTCCTACCATGGCCGGCATGGTCGCAGCACTGTCAGGTGTTGCGCTAAGTGCTTATTTTATCAATCGGGCAGCCCGCGAGCGGGAACTATTGGCCGATCACATTACTCTAGATCATTAAGGATAAATCGATGCGACGAACAGCAAGTTCAGGTCCCGTTGAAGAAGATTCAAGCATTGACATCACGCCGATGCTTGATGTGGTATTTATCCTGCTGATCTTCTTTATTGTGACGGCTACATTTATTAAAGAACCTGGATTGAAGGTTGAGCGCCCCAGCGCTGTAACGGCCGAACTCAAACCTTCTGCCAGTATTCTCATTGCGATCGGTCCAGATGGTTCTGTCTGGATCGACCGTAAAAAGAAAGATATCCGGGATGTTCGTGCAACTATTGAGCGCCTGTTTGCCGATAATCCAAAAGGCTCTGTAGTAATACAGGCGGACAGGCTGGCTAAAAACTCAGTACTCATCGAAGTGATGGATGCGGCGCGAGAGGCCAACGTCAAAGAGATTGCGGTGTCGGCGGAGAGACCATAATGGCAACACTGTCAGAAACAATTCAGTCTGGACAATCCACCAGCTTGCCGCGCCTTATCATGGGTGCACTGTTAGCTTTGGGAACTACGCTTGGACTCTTATGGACCATGAACTTCCTGATTCAAATTGTAAGCCAGGATGTGGTTGAAAAAGATAAAGGCCGCACGGTCGATTTTGTACGTATCAAACGTAGTGAAACGCTGGAACGTCGCAAAATTAAACCGGAACGTCCACCACCACCCGAGAAGCCGCCACCAGAACCAACTCCGCCCAAGCTAGACAAGCTGAACGCGTCGGCTGAAAAAATCGGCATCTCCTCAGTTCCGGCCGAAACCTCAATTGAGCTAACCGGTGGATTTAGTATCGGCAACATTGGTGAGGGCGATTATTTGCCCATCGTGAAAGTAGCGCCTATTTATCCGCAGCGTGCCGTGACGCGCGGGATTGAAGGTTATTGCGTTGTCTCGTACACCGTTACCCGTACGGGTACCGTGAAAGATCCGGCGGTTATACCCGATCAATGCACCAGTAGTTTATTTCATCGCGCCTCTACACAGGCCGCGCTAAAATTCAAATATAAGCCTCGTGTTGTAGACGGTGAGGCTCGCGAAGTACCTGGGGTACGCAATAAATTCACCTACAAACTTGAAGACAATTAGACGTTTAACGTCCAGGACTATTTCATGAATCTACGACTCAAACGACATACGCTGTTAGCTACATTGGCTGCCGCCGCGTGTTTGGTTGTAACCGGGATTTCCTCACCTGCTTTTGCAAGAGGAGAGGAGCCCGAAGCCACCAGGCAAACGGTCGCGCTTAGCGCGAAAGTGGGCAAGAAGCTGCAGGAACTGCAGTTAATGGTTGAGGAAAAACAGTACGCGGCTGCGGCACAGGGGCTGCGTGACATCTTGACCATGAAGAACTTGTCGAGCTATGAGAAGGCTCAGATTTACAATCTGACCGCTTACAATCACTACTTGCAAGAAGACTATCAGGGCGCCATTCGTGCGTACGAGCAAGTACTCGCTCAGGAGATTCCTCCAGCGCTGCGTCAAAGCTCCCTGAAAACCGTTGCCCAACTGTACTTCACTATCGAAGACTATGAGAATGCGCTGAGACGTGTGCAGGAGCTGATTTCAATCATTGAATCACCTTCTGCTGATGTATTGATGCTATTGGGACAAGCCTTTTTCCAGGCCGGTCGATATAGTGAAGCACTGGGTCCGATTAAAGAAGGCATCGACCTGTACAAATCTCAAGGCAAAACACCCAAAGAAAACTGGTTGCTGCTGCTGCGGGTCTGTTACTACGAACTTCAGGACTACCGGGGCATGGTGGCTACGTTGAACGAACTTCTGCGCTACTATCCTAAAGACAGCTACATGTTGACTCTGGCGGGCGCGTACAGCGAATTGGGCGACACCAAGAAACAGTTGGTGATCACTGAAGTGCTCTACGAAGCGGGCATTGTTACAGGCTCTCAGCACGCCGTTAACCTGGCTAACTTGTATCTCATGCACGACATTCCATACCGTGCGGCTGAAGTACTGGAAAAAGCTATGGGTGACAGTTCGGTGAAGTCCACAGAACGAAATCTTCGACTGCTTTCTCAGTCGTGGTATCAGGCACGGGAAGATAAAAAATCGATTCCGCCGCTTGAGCGTGCCGCGAACATGTCAGACGAAGGTGAGCTGTTTATTCGATTGGCTCAGTCACAGCTGAACCTGGATGCTTGGGAAGACGCCATTGGCTCGATTAACAAAGGCTTGAGTAAAGGCGGCGTGAAACGTCGTGACAAAGCTTATGTGATGCTCGGCATGGCGCATATGAACAAGAAGCGTCTCAACGATGCTGAATCGGCCTTCTTGAAAGCTCGCGATGCTGGCGGTAGCGATAAGGCTGTTACACAGTGGTTGGCCTTTGTTGCCAATGAGAAGAGGCGCGAAGCAAGCATGAAACAAGTGCTACCCGATGCTGTTAAGCGTGAGCAGGATGAAATATTGAAGAACCTTCCGGATAACTCCGGAAACTAGGTTTCGCTTCAAAGTAAGTCAAAAAGCCCGCCCACTGAGCGGGCTTTTTTTGTTCCAGGTATTGCCTTGTCAGGCATTTTTTTGATTTGACTGTTCAGCTAAACAGAATTATCGATATTTTTCCCAGAAAAATACAATTTCCTGCTAACCCTTCCGACCTACTCGCTATCTAATCTTTATGAGTTCTCTTTTTTCGCGGCGACCTTTGCCTACCCAGCAACAGTTCCAGCACGCCATTAGCCGCGGTGGGAACGCCTGGTATGTCGCTTGTGTGCGCCTTACTAACGATGCGGAGCTCGCTCAGGACGCCTTGTTAAAGGCGTGGCACAAGCGTCAGCAGTTTCGTGGTGGCGCGCTGCTTGAAACGTGGATTCATCGCATTGCGGTCAATGGCAGCGCGCACTGGATGACGAAATTGATGCGGAAACATTGTCGCAATCGTCACGCTCCTGGTTTGTGCAAAACCGCGCTTTAGCGATAGCCGCGACCCTCATGGTGTTCATCGCCTTGTTAGTCATTGGCGGGCAGCTTACTGAAGAGTCGAGCGGCGTGTTTGTCGAGTCTGTTACGGCCCGTAACGTTCAGCCATCTGAGCCGTCTATTTCCATACCGGCACCAGCTTCGTTTGTACGTGGTATTGCTACTCATTTCGAGTCAGCCCAAATTCAGCTCGTGTCGATGGATACGAATAACGCAGTGGAGC
>QIGP01000059.1 GCA_003228965.1 Gammaproteobacteria bacterium | reverse complement strand
CGTCGGCTTCTCGCCAGCTAAATTCACGTTGTTCGTGGGCGACGTCGGTTCGAGTGGTAATGTCGACTTCGCGTTCTGTGCGAATTGCGCACTGAAATTCGAGTTTCTAGCGAATGAAAATTTGGCGATTATTTGAAGTTTTTTGAGCGCAGTAATAGTCAGTGGTTATTCTTTTGTACACCAGGGTTTATAGTTGAATTCCTGAGCGACGACTTGTAGTACCTGTTCAGAGTGCTTAAATTCTTTTAGGCCAAGAGCTTGTCGTTTCGCTTCGAGTGCGTTGAGAGCGTTCTGTCCTTCGGCACAAATTCGAGGTAGTCCTTGTTTCAGTACGTCTGGGTCGATGTCTCGTGTTTGATAGCTAAAGGCAGCCAGCATGAAAGGATCGCCAGATAGTTCGGCCGCCGCCAGGTATTTTAAGCCGTCAACAAATTGATCAGATAACTGACCTTCGGCGTTAAGTTTGTTGGGCTGTTCGCGGCGATATACTTTGTTGGAGAGTTTGAAATCTGCAAGCCGTGTGAGTGCATATGTGTAGCCTAGAACAGCAGCCTCTTCATACAGATCGATGACACGTTGCTCACTGTGCTCGTCGATGGATAGCATTTGCGCAAGGGTAAGCATTGCAAGGCGATCTCTATTAACTACCAGATCGCTTAACGTCTCCACGCTGTAGTTGGAATAGTCGGTTTGCGAGGATCCGTCGAAATGTCCTCGGTCAGATCGCCATTGCATAAAACTCACAACGTCGAAATTTTCAGGTGTAAGTTTTCCTTTGGTGAGGGCTGCGTTTGTGCTGACAGAGAGTATTTTTTCTTTGTTCTGTTTGGCTATGGGAGCAGGGTCGTTCGCTAGTGGGTTAGCTATGTTCGATTGATGGGTATTCGAATCATTTGCGTCTGTGTATAAAAAATACAGGATTGCAGCGATGCCGATAAGGATGACTGCGATGAGGATGGAGCGAATGTTCATAGTGTTAAGAGTTTTGTTGACCTTGTTTGTATCGATATAAATGCAGAAGCCGCCAGGAGTAGCATTTTAGTTTTGGTGTTTACCTCACGGATTGTTTAGTGGCGAGTCAGTCAATCTATTGATAGCACGCGGGTACTTAGCCGATAACGTGCAGTTAAGTGCTCTCAAGTGTCGTTTTTGTGGCCTTTAGTACGAGTTGTGTAGTGTGCTTTTGTGCTGTGTACGAATACTGTACGTAGGCAGTCTTTAGCGGGTCTGGTGGCCGGATGGCTCAAAAGAAAACTCCTGAAGGCGATAAGAATTAGTCACTTACAAACGTATCAAAGAATTCCTTGCCGAATTTAATTAACTGTATATAATTACAGGTACTGAGTATTTATACAGATAAAGGAATACCATGCGCGATTTGACTCCCCGGCAAAAAGAAATTCTTCAACTGGTTTACGACATCATCGACGAAACGGGGATGCCGCCTACGCGGGCAGAGATTGCCAAGCACTGTGGCTTCAAGTCGGCCAACGCCGCTGAAGAGCATTTGAAAGCGCTGCAAAAGAAAGGCGCTTTGGAACTCATTCCTGGCGCGTCGCGTGGTATTCGCGTACCCGACGCGGTTAACGACAGCATGCGCGAAGATCAGGGTTTGCCTTTGGTTGGTCGCGTGGCTGCCGGTGCACCCATTCTGGCGCAGGAACACGTCGAAGGGCGTTATCAGATTGACCCCAATTTATTTCACCCGCAGCCGCACTACCTGCTGCAGGTACATGGCATGAGTATGAAAGACGTCGGCATTTTTAGCGGCGACTTGGTGGCCGTACATCGCACGGCGGATGTACGTCACAACCAAATTGTGGTGGCACGTCTTGAAGACGAAGTCACCGTGAAGCGTTACCGGCAAAAGGGCAAAGAAGTTTGGCTAATGCCCGAGAACCCGGACTTCGATCCCATTAAAGTCGATTTGGAATTTGAATCGTTGGTGATCGAAGGCATTGTGGTGGGCGTTATACGTCGTGACCATTAACGGCAGTGACACTAAATGATTCGTAGTTGATGTTCTTGCGGTCAACCTTGCTGCCCGCCGACTCATCAGTCTGAACACTAGACACGAGGTGCTTTGTGCTTTGTGAGCATCATTCAGTGACTTTCACGTGGCCTGTTATGGACGACGGGCCACCGTTATAAACCGGTTATAAAGTTATTGTAAAACCGTTACAAACCCTCAGGGCGAGAGCAGTCCATTCGGTACTGCCTCTTGGCTACCGCACTGGGGCTTCGGGGCACTTAGAGGTGCCCTTAAATCACTTCATTTAATCAGAAACTCTGAGGGTCTCCCTCTGAAGTTCTAACGGGTAGCTATGCCTATGAGCGACGCACTTGAATACTTAATTGACCACGGCAAAGTCTGGCGTGGTGGCTCAATGGCTGTCACCAGGGTGCGCGTCATTCCTACGGGTCACGCCGTACTAAACCAGTTTTTACCAGGTGGTGGTTGGCCGCGTGCGGCACTCACCGAAATTTTGCTCGACGGTCCAGGCAACGGTGAGCTGCAGTTGGTACTGCCGGCGCTGACACAGCTGTGTGCCGAAGGCAGTGCCGATGTGAACCGCTGGATTGGCTGGGTAGCACCCCCTTACGTGCCGTATGCGCCAGCCCTTTCACAGGCTGGCATTAACTTGTCGCGCATGTTGCTGGTACACGCGCGTAAAGGGCTCGACGTTATGTGGGCCGCTGAACAAGCACTTCGTTGTGGCACCTGTTCGGCTGTGTTGGTGTGGGCCCCTAAAGCGAATACAAAAGCACTGCGCCGTTTGCAGCTTGCCGCCGAAGAAGGCGACAGTTGGGGCATTGTTATACGCGATGCTCACGCCCAGCGAGAATCCTCGCCGGCCGCTGTACGTTTACGCTTAAGTTCCGACGAACAGGGGCGCACGCTACATTTACTCAAAAGCCGGGGCGGGCGGCCGCTGCGTATGGCAGCGGATTTTTTAACGCCCTGAGCGTAGTGTCATGAGTACGACAGGTAAATCGCTGGCGTTGTTCTCAGAGGATGAGCTGCCCTCTGGTAAAGCTCGTTCCTCCAATGCCAAGTCAGGCTCTTCCAATGTCGAACCTGGTTCTTCTGGTATCGAACCCGACGCTGGTGAAGTTCAGTCACATTCTTCCAGTCAGCCATCCGACAGCTTGGCTTACACGGTGCAAGCGACGGCAGAAGAATGTGTTCAGGAAAGTGCAGCGGTACAGTGTGCGCGCACCGTGCAGCCCACACCTGAAGAACAAGCGGCGGTGCGTTCTGCAAGCGCACGCACACAGCTTTGGTTAGCGTTGAAGTTTTTTGCCTTTCCACTTGAAGTGCTGTGTCGTGAGGACAAGCTTGAGCGCGCCACCGTGGTGGTGGCCGACCACGGCGGTCGCACATGTGTCATTGCGTGCGATCAGCAGGCTTACGATCACGGCGTACGCACCGGCATGGCGCTGGCAGCGGCCTATGCGTTGGTACACGAAATTGACGTGCTCGCCCAGGACGAAGCGCAGGAACTGGCCGCGCTTGAGCGACTGGCTACGTGGGCAAAAAAATTCACCCCTCTTGTATCATTGTGTAATCCCGGAGCACTGTTACTGGAAGTGCACGGAAGTCTCG
>QIGP01000402.1 GCA_003228965.1 Gammaproteobacteria bacterium | reverse complement strand
GGGATCAGAGGGTAGGGCGTCTAGACCTAGTTGCTTGCACCAGGTGTCATATTGACGCCAATCACTCTTATAGGCTCGCCAGGTACTGTCAGCACGGCTTTTCTTGGCGTAGCGTTTAGCAGCGTTCATCGCCTGGTCAAGTTCAAACTGGGCAAGGGTGCTTTTAGTATGTGTTACAGAATCAGTCATTGAAAGAGTATATATAATTCAGCATTTTAGCACTAGTGAGAATGAGGGTTATCGCTAGTAGTGGATAGATGCTGTGGAATAGGGCGTTTAATTAGCTCAGTTATTACTGTTACGTTATGATACGAATAAGATTGATTCATTCCTATTCTTGCATCGGAGAGCATCCATGCCCAGAGTCGGCGTAACCTATGACGACGTGGCCCAAGCCATCCACATACTAGAAAAAATCGGCCTAAATCCCAGTATTCGCATGATTCGGGAAAAGCTGGGTAAGGGCAGTCTCACAACCATTGCTGAGCACAAACGTAGTTACGAGATGCAAAGGAGTGAGGGGCCGACAGAAACACTGCCTGATCCCATAGTAAAAGGCCTGCTCAAGGGCGCCACCATCTATTGGCAAGAATTGGTTGACGCAGCTGAAGCGGAGATCGGTCTAGTTAGAACTGAATCGGAAGAGAGCCAGGCCTTACTAACAGAGAAACTCAGCCAAGCTACAGCTCAAATTGCCACGCTACTCGATGAACTCGGCAATCAAACAGCCGTGATGCAGCAGTTAGAACAGAATGTTGCCAATTTAACGCGTCAACATAAAGAGCAGTTAGACGCCAACCACGACAAGGATATCGTGATTAGCCGACTGCAGGCTGATTACGACGCATCTCATTTACAGCAAGTCGAGTTAAAACAATCCCAAACCAATCTGCAAAACAGAGTCGCCCAATCGGACTCGGAACGCGCCAGATTGGCTGAACGCATTGAAAACTTGGCAACTGAATACTCGAAAGAAAAAGCAGCCTTGCATAAACAGCTTACAGAAAACAAAGATCGGCTGGTCACCTTGTCGAATGATATTTACGACGCTAACGACTCAAGGCGAGAGTCAGAGAGATACGCTGCTACGGCGGACAAGAAAGTAGCGTTATTGGAAAAGGATAACGACCGACTTAACCGTGAGTTATTTGACGTTAAAGGTGAAGTGCGTGGTCTGACTGAACATCTTGGAGAATTACGCGGACAGCTTCTTGCAGCAGACGAGCACCAAGTTTACGAACGGACCAAAGCAGATCAGCTTCTCAATGAAAAGCATGAACGCGTCTTAATCCTCAGTACTGCGTTAGAAGAAGCGCAACGCTTAGTACGCCAGTACGTGCCAGGTGATGCAAAACTTTGGCAGGAACTGATTGATGAGCGTACAGCCGAAAAATATTGATGACATTTGATCAAGCTGAATCAGCAACTAGATGGTCCGCCGATAGAAAGTAAGTAAAACTCGAGACTTGGTTCAATAATTGACAGTCAGGTTTAGATCCCGTAATACGTCACCATGACTTTATTTCTCCAGTTTATTGTAACGTGGTTCACAGGCTTTATCCTATGGGCTTCACTATCGTTTGTCTTCGCGTTGCCCACACTATTGTTGTGGAATTGGCTGATGCCATACATATTTGGGTTGCCCGAAATCGGATTTGGCCAGGCAGCGGGATTGCTGTTACTAAGCGGGATTGTTTTTGGCCATAAGCGAGTTGAAATTACACGCGGAGACTAAATAGGAATCAATCAACCGGGAAAACCCTGGGCGTCGTTCTCAAAGACATTTCGTATTTTCAGGTATTGAGTTTTGTTAACGGACTGGCAACCGAGTTACTAGTTTTGTTACCGGACTGTTGAGCGAGTAATCAGATTTGCGGTTGCGGTCTCTACATTTAGTGTCGAAAGGTCTCTGGTTTTGTGAGGGATAACACAACTGCCGGTGGCGGCTTGAACTGGAACTCGCCACAGACACGTGGGCACTAAGTAGTATATCTAATTTTACATAATATACATTATGCGCAGTTGATGTGTAGATGCACACTGCTAATGTCCGGTTTCTGCCCATTACAAATGTCCGCTTTTTAGCGTGACACACTCTTGAGTTCACTTACAGCGATGCAAGGCTCAGGATATGGCGACTACGGATTTAATCACAATGAGTTCACAAGAACTTGATCGATTGGGCGTGAGAGCATCGCAATGTGTGGGGCAGAAAAATGCTTAGTTTTAGTTTTAGCTTTTACTCTGATTTTTCGCGCTATCCTGCCACCTTCGCGATCAACTTCTACCCCCAAAAACAATAATGCCCCACACATTGCGGTGCTCTCGTGATGCGTCGTGTCTGTTTGCACCCCTACCAACAACGCGGGCAGCGTGACGTAACAGTAAGCGGAAACCGGGAAGCTAGAACATCCCTCAAAGACATCGAGCGGTTAAGACTCTAGCAATCTGGGATCGATGTCGAACGTGCTGCCGGTTCCGATGGACAGTTGTTTGAAGTCCGGATGTCCTGGATTCAACAAGTAGTTGAACTCCTGCGGGACGATGACGGAAGGTACTTTTAGGACCGCCGTCTCGGCGGCGTCGAGCCAGGCTTTGCCAATCGACTGCAGCGCCGCCGCCGGTGGCGTCTCGCGCCAATTGAGCGGCAGCGTCGGGTCTTCGATTGTAGTGATCGCTAGAGTGTCGGGTATGTCAACCTGAATCACTCGATGACTCGGCATCACGGACAGGTCCGCATGAACCAGGGTTTCCAGGACCGCCAGTGCAACGGAGCTTGCTGCGTAAACGGCGGGGTAGCCGATTGGCGTCCAACGGCTGCCGACGCGTCGTGCGCCCTCGCCAGTGAAAGCGGTGTCGACATATTTTGCGAGTGTTAAGCGAAAAACGATCATCAGTTGAATACCCGGTATTCGAGGCGGTTTAGTACAACAAAGATTTTCTCGACGCCTTCTTCGAAATTGAGTTTGTCCCAAGGTCGTTCACCGACATTGCGTTAGGAAAACACACCGAATTCGAGACGCGTCAGTACAGCATCCACTTCATGCACGCCGGCATCGGTGTCCATCAAGGACAATGGTGTATCCCCGGATAGCGAACGATTGGGAATCGAGAACCAGGCGACGGCATCTTCGTGCGAATCAAACACCGACTCGGCGTGATCGAATACTTTGCGCAATCGCAACAGTCGATCCGACTCGACCGGGCCAAGTAAAGAGTTTTCGGGAGCAGAGCGCAGGCGACCCCATTTGCGCTCTGAGCTGCCAAGGATTGTGGCGAAGCGTCCGACCGGAATTAACCAGGTCTCCATCATGTCGACGGCTTCTGATATCGGGATCCCAGCACGCGCCAATGCGACACGGCTACGGTAGTTATCGGGCAACTGCGGAAGCGACACGCTGCTCATGGCAAATACTCCTAAATCAGTCATATGCCGTATTATACCAGACAAATGACGGCTCGCAATGACAGTATGTTAGAAATGGGCTAACGTAGACTCCATGGCGCTCAGGGGTACCAGGGAGAGCACCGCAATGTGTGGGGCAGAAAAATGCTTAGTTTTAGTTTTTACTCTGATTTTTCGCGCTATCCTGCTACCTTCGCGATCAAC
>QIGP01000284.1 GCA_003228965.1 Gammaproteobacteria bacterium | reverse complement strand
TCCTTAATGGCGTTGGCGACTTCTCTGGCCATTCCTGCTCTAGGTGCATCCACAACGCGATCGACCGCTCCTATATAACGAACAAAGCGCGGTTCGCTAACCAGGGGCGCTGGCGTTAGGGTGCGACAGTTGGAGGATAATTGAGCTGAAACGGTACTGAGTGAAGCCGACATGGCGGAGCCTGTACGTGTACGAATAATGGGTAAATAGTAACAGTTTAAACTAAATCGGGTGTTGCGAATATTAGTGCAATTCGTATCTTTATTAGATTTCTATTCTAATTATTTGCTATAATTTAGTTATGAATACTATTGATTCGAAAGATCGACAAATTCTGGACCTCCTTCAGCAAGACGCCACGCTCCAGGTGGCCACAATTGCAGAAGCGGTTGGGTTGTCGCGCACCCCGTGCTGGCGACGGATTCGTGAGCTGGAGAAAAATGGCTACATTCAAAAGCGTGTTGCCTTACTTGACCGCACCAAACTGGATTTGCCAATCACCGTATTCGTCGCCGTAAAAACCAATCAGCACAACGCACAGTGGCTGGAGAAATTTCGCACGGCGGTTAATTCGCTACCCGAGATTGTCGAGGCATACCGTCTCAGTGGCGACACCGACTACTTGCTACGGGTTATCGTAAAAGATATTGAGGGATTTGATACGGCCTATCAAAAACTCATCGAGCAGGTCGATTTCTCCGACGTGAGCTCAAGCTTCTCAATGGAAGAATTGAAGTTCACCACCGCTATTCCGCTGAATTAATTGCTGCCTTCGGTGCGCACCCGACGTTTCTTTCAGTTGGCAAATACCTTCGACAGAATATCCATATCCTCATCGAACGACTCGGCTGCGAGCGGGCCAAACGAAAAGCGAATGAACGGGTCAAGCTGACTGGGACCTTCGGCGGCTCTTGCCATATCACACAGCCGCCCTGGAAGAATTCCTGCTTCGTGCTTAAACAACCGCTCGTTGAATTCGTCACCCGTCAGCCCTCCCGGTAAGCGGCCCCAATGGTAGAAACCACCACCGCCGGTAAACAGTTCCAGTCCCGCTTCCGCCAACCCTTTGCCGTAGCGCTCTCTTTGCATAGCGTAAAACTCGCAGATAGATTTACGCGCCCAGGCAACACGTGTGGGCTCCAGCATTTCGGTGGCCATTAGCTGCGACGCACGTGAAACTCCGCCCATGCCGAACGAAGAGTAGTTGCGAAAAATTTCAATGTGCTCTTTCGAGGCAATGGCCCAACCAATGCGAAGGCCTGGTGCCTGTAAGCCTTTAGTCGCGGCGCCGATGACAAACAAATTAGTGTCGTCAATGTTGTCGATGTAACGCATGGCACTTTCAGGTTCGCCGTCGCCAAAAAACTCGTAAGCTTCGTCAATCAAAGCGCCCTGCTTCGCACCACTAAATTTCTGCACCAACGCTCGCAAAGCTTCGCCCTTCAACGTGACCCCGGTGGGGTTACACGGGTTACTCTTTACCAGGAATGTAGCCGAAGTCCCGTCAAGCGGATCGATATCGTACTGATCGGGGGCCGGGGTAAACCGGTTTTCAGCGTTGCTCTGAATTAAATGGACTTTGCGGTTGAGCACGTTCAGCACGTCGTAATACGGCGTGTACTCGGTTTCCTCTAGCGCCACTGTAGTGTCTTCAAGTAAAAACGCCAGAGTCGCAAAAATGGCGGGCCGCCCACCTGCAAACACCGCCACGTTATCGGTGGTAATTCCGGCGTCGTAAAACTCGTTGTAATAATTGACGATGGCTTCGAGCATAGGCTGCTCGCCCGTGGCTTTCGGGTACTTTAAATCCAGCGGGCCGAGCGTCACGGAAGTAGGCATGGGTGGACCCCCCGGGATTTGCGACGTAAGCGGATAGCCTTGCGCCCAAGGGTGTGTTCCAGGATCGCCCATGTACTTGTTAGTTGCATCGGCAAACTTGAATAGTGTCTCGTACACGCCCATTGGCGGAAAAGTCGTCAAGATCATGTCGGACTGTCATCCTTTGTCGCGAATCAATAGCGCTAACGACGATAGCAGATTGGATAGTGGATCGATAATGCTTTAGTAGTGAAATCACGTCGACGGTTGTTGCCCGTTTAATTTACGGCCAAAGCGACACTGCTGAAACTATAGTACAGCCGGAACCAGACCCTCGGTCTCAAAAATCGGGGTCCGCCCCTATTGATACGGCCAAATGCAAACCTATTTGATCCGTTGTTGCAGGACTTTTGGTATTTAGCCGATCAGGCTGAATACCAGGATGGAATCCGACTAATTTTCCGAAACCTGAACTTACACCTTTTACTTTCCCCTCCTATTACAAAGTGTCGACAAGTGCTTCCACAACCATGAAATGCACTAAGGAACCTCTGATTAATTCGTGGACGGCGCCCCTGAGCCATTCGTGGACGGCGCCCCTGAGCCCGAATTTCTCGATGGCGGCGTTGCCCATCACAGAAAATAGCCCTGCTATTCCCTGCAATAGGCGCCTTGCCCTCAAGAAATTCGAATCTCAGCGACACTCGCCCAGAATTAATCAGAGGTTCCCTAAGTCTTTTCCACACGCTATGTTCCGATAGCTCTTTAAACCCTAATATCGTTAAAGCTTTACGACATTCTGACGCTACTTTGCGTGAAGAACAGAGTGTTCAATAAGGTGTTCCAAATGACCGAATCTATAACACACCCGCGTTTTCGCCTGGGTTTACGCGATACCACGCGAGTTCTATGGCCCTACGTGAAACGCAATTTTCTGAATCAAGTTCAGGGAATTTGGTTCATTGTGGCGTACTTGATCGTATTTCAGATCTTCGTTTTACGTCTTCCCATTGTCTATGCCGCAATGATAACAGTGGGCATTTTTCTGGTCGCCGTAGGACTAATGGCGTTCATGGAAGGCCTGCGGCTTGGACTTATGCCCCTTGGCGAAGTAATCGGTAGTGTGCTTCCACAAAACAGCCGAATGCCTTTGATTTTGGGATTTGCGTTTTTACTAGGCATCGGCGCAACCTTTGCTGAACCTGCCATTGCCGTTCTTAAAGCAGCGGGCAGCGGCGTACCTCCCAACGACGCCCCGCTATTATTTTCACTTCTGAACGATTTTTCCGGTCAGTTAGTAGCAAGCGTAGGCGTGGGTGTTGGCCTTGCCGTGATGCTCGGCGTTCTACGATTTTTTTATGGCTGGCCGTTAAAGTATTTGGCAATACCAACCGTAACCGTGTTGCTGGGCATGTCCCTTGCCTTTAACCAAATACCCGTGCTGTCTGACGTACTGGGACTTGCATGGGACTGTGGCGCTGTGACAACCGGGCCCGTAACAGTGCCCTTGGTTCTTGCACTTGGTATTGGCGTGTGTCGTGTGGTCAGCAGCGGTAGTGGCGGCGGAGGGCACACCGGATTTGGCATCGTGACACTGGCGTCGTTGTTTCCCGTGCTAGCGGTCTTGCTACTTGCACTCGTGCACTACAACAAAGACGACTATTACGGAGCGGCCAATTACGCCGGTGAGCAAATTTCCGCCGCCGTCGAGGCCAATCAGTCGGCATCGGTACCACCGCGAGATCACCCACCGATTTCTGATGACGAATATCGCAAGTACCTGGAATCCCGTATTTTACCCGCCGGCTATGACGTGCAGTTCAAAGGGGGCGAGCCACAGTTAGTGGACGGTGACGTTGTACTCACCACTCCACAGGTAATAATTAGAAAAGAAGCCAAGCGTCGGATCGATCTCGTTAGCGATAAATCGTGGGACGACACACTTGCCTTTGGCGCCCAGTCTCGCAAGGCGATGCTGGAGGCGATTCGCGCGATCATTCCGCTATGCTTTTTTATGTATGTAGTATTGCGTTTTGTTCTGCGGCAACGACTTTGCCGCGATTCCGATGTCGGCATCGGCGTTACGTTTGCCTTGGGCGGTATGGCGATATTTGGTTTAGGAATTGGGTTGGGATTGACGCCCCTGGGCGGCCAGCTTGGTAGTAACGTGCCGTTAACCTTTGCCAACATTGTGCCTTGGGGTGGTGACTACGTGGAACAGGCTATGTTCGCCGAGCATTTCGGAAAACTCATCGCCATTGGCTTCGCTTTTTTCCTCGGTTACGGTGCGACTCTGGCCGAACCAGCGCTCCACGCACTCGGCGACACGGTACAACGGATCACGGTAGGGGCGTTTCGCAAGAAGCTGCTAATGCAAACTGTTGCGGTCGGTGTTGGACTTGGCATTGCGGCCGGCGTGGTAAAAATGGCTTATGGCATACCTCTTGTTTCAATGCTCGTACCGGGCTACGTTGCAGTGATCGTACTCACATGGATCTCACCACACCACTTCGTTAATTTTAGTTGGGATAGCGCCGGAGTGACGACCGGACCAATTACCGTACCGCTTGTTCTTGCCATGGGGCTTGGCGTTGGTGCCAATGTACCCGGCGTGTCGGATGGTTTTGGCATTCTCGCGTTAGCGTCAGTGGGTCCTATTCTCACAGTATTGACAGTGGGTCTTTACACACAGCGCCAGTTGCGACTAGCAAGCGCAGCGCGGAGCGACACCGTTGTAGTTGCTGAAAATATAGAGGTTCCTTCATAATGCCCTCACCGAAACCGACTTACTCAACCGTTACGGCGGTGTTACCAACCACCCGTTCCGGCGCGGTTATTGACTACATTAAGGCACAATCCGGTGCGAGCGCGTTGATGTGGCGTGGCCGCGGCACATTGTTGCAGGATCGTTGGTGGCAACGATGGGTGCCGCCGATTAGTCCGGCTAAAACCATGCTGCAGATGCTCGTGCCCGATCGGGATGTTTCCCGCGTTATACACGCCGTCGTGACTCAGGGACGTCTTCACCAGCAGGCGACCGGTGCGGTGTTTAGCATGCCTTGTGACAACGTCTATTTTGGTTCGCAGTACCATCACTGGCCCGACCCGGCCCCAGACGCCAATACTCAAGCATCATTTGAGGTAGAACAGGAACTGGGCATTATCTATTGCATAGTGAGCCAAAGTCGTAGTGATCGTGTCTGCCGTGCAGCCATCAACGCTGGGGCGCACGGGCCCATCGTGCATTATTGCGAAGGTCGCGGACTTCGAGATCAATTGGGCTGGCTACGTATAACCAAGGAGCACAATCAGGAAGTTTTAATTGTGCTCGCCGATCGCCGACATGTCGAAGGCGTATTTAACGCTATGGCAACAGCCGGAGAGTTCCACCGGCCAGGACACGGTCTCATGTATCGCCTGCCGATTGACCATGGCATGATCAATTTACCAAGCCGTATTTCGATACATTCTTACAACGCCAACATGCAACAAGTCATTCGCGCCATTGATCATTTATCCGGTCATTCTCATTGGCGCGATAACGCGCTGGGCGAGGTATCACACGACCCTGAATCGGGACGTGGATCTGAGTCTGTTTCTGATGACGTTGCTCTTCGCAATCAAGTACGTCTGTCGGCTATCGTGCGACATAGTGAGGCCGATGCATTTTCGGATTTGGTTCTAGACGCTGGCGTGCCGGGACTCACAGTTTTCCAGACTTTCTTTTCTGCAGCGGAAGAAGGCTGCCAGATTGCAGGGGCTCGCGTAAACGAAGAATACGCGCTATATCGCTGCATTCTCAGTCCTGCAGACGCGAACCACGTACGCGGTGCAATTCAGCACACGGCCGAAGACCGGGGAATCTACGACGTATGTGTCTACACGAACTCGATACCGATGGTTGCTCGCTACGTGGCAGGATCAAAGAACTATCGTGCTCCACACGGTTCTTTGCTTACTTCACCGTCACGAGATGTCGCCCGAGAGGCTTAGTTCTGGAAAAGCCAGAGGGCCAAGCCCTGTTGCAACGCAAAGTCACTACGTTACTAGCCTGCACTATTCATGAGTTGGTGGATTTTATCGTCGCTATGGTGTGGGCAGTTGTGTTGATCGCCCGCCGGGCCATAGCCGTAGCTACGGCTCAAGGGGGATCGGCGCAAATGGCCGCGCCATAGTGAGCGAAAAACCATCAAGCGGCGTGCACCGCAGTCTGTCAAATTGCTCATGTT
>QIGP01000094.1 GCA_003228965.1 Gammaproteobacteria bacterium | reverse complement strand
GATGATTGTGATTGGCATTGCCCTGTTAATGTCGCTCGTGGGTCTGTCGCCGGCACTGGGCACATTCCTGGCGGGTGTTGTTCTTGCCAATAGCGAGTACCGGCACGAGCTAGAGAGCGACATCGATCCTTTTAAAGGCTTGCTTCTGGGATTGTTTTTTATGACCGTTGGGGCCGGAATTAATTTTGCTCTGCTGTCCGACAACCTGTGGCTCATAGTTGGGCTTACTCTTGGGTTAATCGTTCTCAAAGTAGCGGTGCTGTACGTGCTTGCCGTCGTTTTCAAATTAGGTGGATCAGATCGCTGGTTATTCTGTTTAGGTTTAGCCCAGGCCGGTGAGTTCGGGTTTGTGCTGCTGTCTTTTACAGTTGCGAACGCAGTCATTCCAGGCGGGTTGGCCGACAAACTGCTCCTTATTGTCGCTCTGTCCATGTTACTAAGCCCGGCACTGTTTATTCTCTACGACCGACTCATAGCACCTCGCTACTCTGCGCTGGAAGAACGAGAGGCGGACGCCATTGATGAAAACAGCGCAGTCATCATTGCGGGCCACGGCCGTGTTGGTGGAATTGTCAGCCGCATTCTTCGTGGTAGTGGCATGACGCCCACTGTGATTGATTTCAGTTCCAAACAGCTTGAAATGCTGAAAGCATTTGGTGTGCAGGCCTACTACGGTGACGCGACCCGACCCGACCTTTTAAATGCCGCCGGGATTAGTGAGGCCAGGCTTTTCGTGATTGCTATCGACGACAGAGATCAGATTACTCAGCTTGCCAAGTATGTTCACCACCACTTCCCCGGCCTACACATTGTGGCGCGAGCTGTCGACCGTAACCACGTTTACGATCTATGGCATGCAGGATGTCGAGACATTGTCCGGGACACTTACGATAGTTCACTGCGAATGGGGCGCTCCGCAATAGAAGCTTTGGGTTATTCCAAAGATCAGGCAGAACGCATGGTAACGACGTTCAATGACTCGGACCGTCGCGGCATGCTTGTGGCCGCCGAGCACTACGATCCGGATATTCCAACACTTGAGAACCATGTATACATTGCGAAAGTACGGGATATGCGAGTCGGTTGGGAAGCGGACCTCGAGGCGCAAATGAAAGTCATCATGACTGAAGTGAAAACGTGACGGAGTCCAATGAGCAGGCAAGGTTCTTAACCGGGAGCCTGACTCAACACATCGTTACCATGTCGCTGACTTCGGCGGTCGGATTCATGGCGCTGTTTTTCGTAGATCTTGTCGACATGCTTTTCATCTCAATGCTCGGGATAGACGAACTGGCGGCCGCCATTGGCTTTGCCGGATCCATTTTGTTTATGACTACTTCGATCAGTATCGGCATGGCCATTGCGGGTGGCGCGATGGTCGCAAGATCGTTGGGCGAAAACAGGCCCGAGCGTGCGGCGGAGTTACTCACCCATGTGTTAATTGTGGGCGTCGTGTTCGCGACTGTCATTGCGGCCATCATCTACTCCAATCTCTTTGCCCTTACCGGTTTGATAGGGGCGAGCGGTGAAACCCAGGAACTGGCAGTTTCCTATTTAAAAATCCTCATTCCGACTATGCCGATATTATTGGTCGGCATTGTATGTTCTGCGGCGTTGCGCGGTCATGGAGCCGCCAGGCTATCGATGACGGTGGCATTAGTAGCAGGCGTCGTGAACGCTGTTCTCGACCCGATATTTATTTTTGCTTTGGACATGGGGCTAGACGGGGCGGCCTGGGCATCGGCGATATCACGTGTATCCATGGCCGTCACCGGTGTCTGGTTTATCACTCGGCGCTATGGCGGTTTTTCCAGACTCTCGTTTCCCGCACTGGGACGGGACCTGAAAGTCATTGCAGCCATTGCCATTCCGGCCATACTGGCTAACGTGGCTGCTCCAATTGGTGTCGCCTATGTCACTAAGGCTGCATCACAGTACGGCGAAGCTGCGGTAGCTGGCATGGCAATCATAGGCAGAGTCACTCCCATTGCCTTCGCGTTAATCTTCGCAATGTCAGGTTCACTTGGGCCCATAATTGGCCAGAACTTCGGTGCGGGTTTGCACGACCGTGTGCGGCAGGCGTTTAACAAAAGTGTCGTGCTAATTGTGCTGTATGTGATACCGGTCGTTATCTTGTTGTACTTCCTGAGGGCTGCAATTGCAGACATGTTTAGTGCTGAAGGAGTCGCGCGAGATTTGATCTTCCTGTTTTGCGGTCCCTTGTCGTTAGCATGGATATTCAACGGAATTATCTTTGTTGGTAACGCGTCGTATAACAACTTGGGCCATCCGTTCTATTCCACTTGGGTAAACTGGAGCCGCAACACCTTAGGGATTATTCCCTTTGTTTACTTTGGTTCTCAATATTGGGGTGTGGAGGGTGTGTTAATTGGTCAAATGGCCGGGGGCGTTTTTGCCGCCATCGGCTCGTACATACTTGCCCAGTACGTAATGAAGAAAGCTGAGAGCGGACAGATTATTAGTCCAGTAGAACCAGTGTTTGTTAAACACCGCCGATCGTTCAAGATATTGCATAACCGTAGGTAGGTTCGAAGAAGTAACCACCATCTTTTCTACGTATCCGGCGTGCACATACGACTCTCTTTTTTATTTAGTCAGTCACGCAGCGATTGCGTCCACCGTCTTTAGCTTGATAAAGCGCTTTGTCAGCACGTTCATAAACCGACTGAGGCGTGTCCTTCGTACGAAACTCGGTGATGCCGCAAGAGACCGTGACCGGAATGGGTGCTCCTTTGAAGTGAAAGCTCACATTCGCGATTTTCTCACGTAGCCGTTCCGACAGTGCGTGTGCGGTTTCAACGTCGGTGGCAGGAAATAGCATGACAAATTCTTCGCCTCCAATGCGAGCAACAAAGTCTTCGACCCGAGTCGAGTCAGACAGCATGCCGGCGACAACTATCAGTAAGCGGTCGCCCGCTTGATGGCCAAAAGTATCATTAACCTTTTTAAAGTTGTCGAGATCCCAAATTGAATAGCTTAGTGGCTGGCCGTGTCGCTGCCAGCGTTGAAACTCTTCTTGTAGTCTCTGATCGTAAGCGTATCGCGTATGCGCTCCGGTAAGAGCGTCGTGCATAAGTCGTTCCTGCTGGTTGTCGCAGCGCACGGCAAGTTCAGTGGTACGTACTCTTAATCGATTGACTTCTTCAAGCAGCAGGACGTTGCGCTTGCCTGCTTCAGACGTGCGCTGTTCCTCGGTTTTGCGAAATTCCTGAAGCTGATCGGCGATTGAATCGAGACGACTTTGCACACGCTGTTTAAGATCGGACATCTTGCTTGAAGATTTCATGTCGCTTTGCAGGCCGCCGACTTGCTGCTCGACATTGCGTTCAAGGGAATCGGTATCTTGTAGCCTTGCCAGCGTTTCGCCTTCATTACCTCGCGCCCACTCTTCAAACTGGGAAAGCTGCTGGGTTACTTGCTCCAGGAATGTCTTAAGCTCGCGCTTGTCTTCCCCGATAGATTTGACGATTCCGCTCACCGCAACCGCGAGGTTTTCAAGCATTGCACTGAGGGCTTCTTGAGAAGAACCGTCGCGGAGCCGCTGTTTTAGTTCGTTAACTGCAGATTCAAGTTCGGGCACCCCGGCCATATGTTGAGTCATCGCAATGATAACTTGCTGCGTGGCCTCCGAAGAGTC
>QIGP01000079.1 GCA_003228965.1 Gammaproteobacteria bacterium | reverse complement strand
TGCTTGAGGCGATGAAAATGCAGCACGAAATTACGGCGCCAACGGCCGGTACTATTATTGAGGTGGCGGCGCGCAAAGGCCAGCAAATTGCGGCCGATGAATTGTTGATCGAAGTAGAGCCTGAAGTGAAAGACGTCTAGAATTTTTACCTACGCCATTTGAGGAGGCTTTTATACGGCCTGCTTGCGGAGGCGAGGTTGACTGTGCTGCGATACCCATGGCTATTGGTGTTCAAACCGACATGGCCACGCCTAGAATGGCCAACCACGGTTCAAAAGAGTTACGTGAAGAGTTTCTGGCGCCCGCTATTGCGGGTATCAAGGTAGCGTGTATTGGCGTGTCGGAGCCACAGGCGGGTAGCGATGTTTCAGCGATCAAAACCTGGGCACGTGAAGACGGCGACGACTACATAATTAACGGCCAAAAGATGTGGATTACCAACGCGATTCAGGCCGACTTCATGACGGTGCTTGTGAATACGGGCGACGGCGATGCGCACCGCAACAAAAGCTTGATTGTCATTCCTGTGGACACTCCAGGTGTGGTGCGTGCGGCCAAGCTCGACAATCAGGTTGTGCACTTTCGCCTGGCCGAAATGAAAACTGAAATAGAGCTGTTTCGCGCGTTGCTCGCCCAAACCGTGACTCGCTACTGTCGCGGCGTTGACGTAGTCGCTCAGGTGTCCATGCTGAAATTAAAAACAGGGCGTTTGTATCGCCAGATCGTGGATGGATGTTTGCAGTATTATGGAGGCATGGGTTTTATGAGCGACACGCTCATTTCCAGGCGCTACCGTGACAGCCGGCTGGCTTCTATTGGAGGCGGGGCTGATGAAGTGATGTTAAGCATCATCGCCAAGTCTATGGGAATTGCATCTCGTCGCGACAAGCAGGGACGCGAGAGGCTTTAGATCGTTGGAAGAGCTGGAAAAGTGACCGTTATGCGTGCAACCATCTGGAGGATTAATGGTTACACGCACTTCGGTTCTATTGGTTACTCATTAGGTGTTGAATATTCAAGCTACTGATTACTCAGGTCGTAATTTAGTGTTTTCTTTGTCGATGTAATAAAGCATGAGCGGATGATTCAGTGCTGTCGATCGTTAATGCCTCGTAAGGGAGTCGATCAGTTAGAGGCACTAACGACACTGGAACGGCTTTAGGACACTGTGAACACCCGTCCATTTAACTTAACTTGACAAGTTAAGCCCTAAGATACACGCAAACACACGTACAACGCACTCATGGTTTACAACGAGATTTGTTAGATTTCACAAAAACTCCGTGGAAGTACTGATGCGAAAAGCATTAGAGCGTGCTCCCACAGTATCTCTCGTGCGTGAAGTAAGTGTCGTTCCGGTCCGAGTCGTGTTTAATCGGGCAGACTGCGAGTCGTTTGCTTCGGCATTGACGGGTAGAATAAGCCCCGCGGACGGCTCTATATGTGGTTAAGCACCAACATCTAATGAATCACACAGACAAAAATAAAAGGTAATCTCATCGGTACTCGCAAGGCTAACTACGACGCCATCATTATTGGAGCCGGCCACAACGGTCTCGCCAACGCGGCCTTTCTTGCCGAAGCTGGCCTGAACGTGCTCGTGCTGGAGAAAAATGCCTATATCGGTGGCGCAACCGTTAGCCGCGAGCTGCATGAGGATTGGAAATATTCCAATTGCTCCTATGTCTGTAGTCTGCTTCGCCCCGAAATTTACCGCACGTTGAATCTGGCTAAACACGGTCTGCAAGTCACACCCTACGGTGGCGGCGTTACCTACATGGAAAACGGCGACTATTTCGCTTCGTACCGTGACAAGGAGCTGTCCTACCGCGAATATGCGCGCCATTCACAGCACGACGCCGATGCCTATCTGAGGTTCAAGACTGAAACCGCAAGACAGTGTCGCTTCATCCGCGATTTCATGTTGGCCACGCCCCCTGATCCGACGTCCTTTAAACCGCGTGACTTGCAAGATATGATGAAAATTGGCAAAACATTCATGAGGTTAGATGAGGAAGTCATGTACGACACCTTCCGATTCTGGAGTATGAGTGTTGCGGACTATCTCAATGAATTCTTCGAATCGGACATCGTTAAAGCCAATCTGGCCGGCAGCGGAATTATTGGCACCGCGCTTGGCCCTTATTCCCCTGGCACGGCGTACGTCATGTTGCACCACTATATGGGTGACGTTGACGGCAATGTCGGTACCTGGGGGTTGGCAAGAGGTGGCATGGGTGCTGTATCGCAGGCGTTAAACGGTGCGTTGCTCGAGCGCGGTGGCGAGGTTCGGGTGAATTCAGGTGTTGAACAAATTCTGGTGCAAAACAACAAAGTCGCGGGTGTAGCGCTTACCTCAGGAGAAGAAATTCATTGTCCTGTGGTTGTATCCGGCCTTGATGTGAAACGTACGTTTCTTAATTGTATGGACGCAAACGACCTGCCCCCAGCGTTCGTAAAAAGCGTGGGCGATTTTCGCATTCGCGGTTCGTCGGGCAAAGTGAATATTGCGCTCGACGGCCTGCCGACCTTCAGCGCGCTGCCAAAAGGTAGCCCGTTGTACGGCGGCGACATGCATTTTGTTGACAGCCTGGAACGTCTGGAGCGCGGGTTTGACGATTGGAAGTCGGGCCAGTGGTCGCAGGACCCTTATCTCGACATGATCATGCCCACGACTTGCGACCCAACCATGGCGCCTCCAGGCAAGCACTACATGAGCGTGTTCGTTCAGTATTGCCCGCCCACTTTGGCAAGCGGCGACTGGACGGACGAGAATCGCGATGCCTTCGGGAAATGTGTGATTGATCAGATTAGCCGCTTTAGTCCGGACTTCAAAGATCTGATCTTGCACATGGAAGTTCGCACGCCTCGGGAACTTGAAAACGAGGTGGGCCTGACATCCGGGAACATTTTTCACGGCGAACTTACGCTTGACCAACTGCTATTCAATCGTCCACTACCAGGCTACGCGCAATATCGCGGCCCGGTAAAAGGCCTCTACATGTGCGGATCGAGTACCCATCCAGGCGGTGGCGTTATGGCCGCGCCGGGCGCTAATGCGGCGCGCGAAATTCTGCGCGATCTTAAACGTCCCAATACGGTGCCGGAGAATTTTGGCGATGACTAAGGCACTGGTAATAGGCGCAGGCCATAACGGCCTGGTGACTGCGGCACTGCTTGCAAAACAGGGCATTAGCACTACGGTGCTCGAAGCCAATCCACAGGTCGGAGGGATGGCCGCGGGAGGTGAGTTTGCTCCAGAATTTTACGCCCCGGGGGCCGCTCTTTTTGTGTACCAGCTCCAAGCTGAAGTAGTTGCTGCTCTAGACCTTGAACAGCACGGCCTTAAATTTGCGGCTCAAAACCTGTCGACTCTGGCGCTGTCTGAAGATGGCCATCACGTGAGATACGGCCGGTCCATGGTCGACGGCAACACCGTCGAAGCCAAAGATAAGAGCGCTTACACTGAATTTTCCAGGCAAATGAATACGTTTGGACAGCTCTTGTCCAAATTCAGTAATCGGCGACCTCCGAAACTTGGCTACGGTGATCACCACGACAAATTCGGGCTGGCGTCGCTTGCATTTGACGTTCGCCGTCTGGGCAAAAGCGATATGCGCGAGCTGTTAAGAGCCGGTGCCAGTAACGTGTTTGACGTGTT
>QIGP01000077.1 GCA_003228965.1 Gammaproteobacteria bacterium | reverse complement strand
ACCGCTGCCTGTCATCTCCGACATTCTGGGCCATGCCAGCACGGAGTCCACTGCCATCTACTTGAAGGTAGATATCCAACAGTTACGTCAGTGTGCGTTGGATCCTGCTGGGGAGATGGAATGATGAGGCAACTTTATTTTCAGAGCTCCTTGCACGAATTCATTAATGGCTTCATTGCCCAGAAGCGTGCCGTCGGCTACAAATACGTCACCAGCGCTTGGACTCTCTATAAATTTGATCAATTCTGTGTTGGTCAACATTACACAGAGACGGTGATTACGCGAGATTTGGCCTATGCATGGATAAAACGCAGACCCAATGAAGCGCTCGCCACCCAACAAAACAGAGCTGGAGTCCTAAGGCAGTTAGCGCTCTATATGACGCGGCTCGGTCTTCAATCCTATGTCTTGCCGCCAAAAATACTGCCGCGCAAGCAGCACTACCAACCCTATATTTTCAGTGACACCGAAATCGCTGCGATCTTGAGCAAAGTGGACACTTGCCACTACTGCTCGCAAGTACCCTTGCGGCATCTGATCATGCCGCTGTTGTTCCGCCTGCTTTATGGCTGCGGCCTACGTCTTTCTGAAGCACTCAATCTGCGCCTTCACGAAGTTGACCTCAAAGACGGTGTTCTGAGCATCAACGATGCTAAGTTCAACAAGGACCGTTTGGTACCCATGTCGACTCGTTGTCTAGCGCGCTGCCGAACCTACGCTCAGACGGTACATTCGTTATCAGATGATCAAGCTCACTTCTTCCCCTCGCCAACTGGAAATAGCCCGCGAAAAAGTACGTGTCGAGATTCCCGACGGCATGGGTATGCATATCCATTACGCCCGGCAACACGAACGAGGATGACAGATCAATTACCGTCGTCCCTTCGGGAATCGATAGCTTCGAACGAACCTCGGTAATTTTTTCGTCCTCGACAACAATCACGGCGTTACGTGTAACTTTGCCGCTACGCGAATCAAACAGCGATCCGGCTTTAATTTAGATTGTCTCAGCTAGAACCGGCACACACGTCAGCGCCACTGAAATACTGGCGCTCAATACCCACTTATTCATAATCCTCTCCATAGCTTGGGACGAGTATAAACACCCACCCACAACCACGCCATGGCAAGTTGTGTCAATTAAATCGGTTACCCCGGCGTTCTAGCGCCTCGTCGTCAGATCAGGTGTGAATCTTTGTATCACTGGTAGGGAAAAATCTAGTCCTCGTCACCAAGCTGCAGCTTGCCACAGTGGGCGAACTCTTTAATGGCTTCAGACCCGCCGTTTAGCAAAAGCGGGATTTCAATATGGGCGTTACTGCGAGTTGACCCTTCCAGATACACAGGCTCCTGCGCAAGCACTGCACTGAGTAGACGGTCAACGCGGTCGAGTTTTGAGTAGAAATTAGCTCCATTGTCCAACAGACTGTTAGCGTAGGGAATCGCTATGGTGCCATTCTCATAGGTCAACGTCAGTCCCGAACGATCAATTGTTCTTTCACCTGTCTTCGAATACGAATAAATCCACACATTGGAATTTGCGCGTTTAGAATCCGTCGCAACAAAGTGCCCAATAGAGAACGAAACGGTGCTCAAAGAACCTTCAAGCAAATACGTTGTGTAAATTGAACAATGGCCATCACTTACTGCAGTAGCCCAGGCGCCCGAGAAAGTATTGAACACGCCCTTTTTCAGGTCGCGAAGTTTTTGCAGCACAATTGCAGTGTCTTCCTGACCCAGCAAGTACTTCGGCGTACAGCTATCGAAACCCGGATTCTTACCCATAAAAAACAGATTAATATCGCCAACCGCAAAGTGGGCTGTCTTGCTACTCCACGCCAACTCAGTCTCGAACGTCGCGTAGTCAACATCACCTTTGAATGACTCGATGACTTCAAATTGGTGGCGAACACCGCTCGCGTGCCTGCTACGCTGCTCGTCGGCGCTATAAGTTATTTGGGAAGAGAGTATCCGTCCCAAGAAAACATGAGTTGAGTGATCGAATGCCAGCTCCATTGGTTTGGTATCGCAACTAAAAGCAAAGGACGCCGGGGTGGGCGCGACAACAAGAATGGCGCCGATCAGGCAACTGAAGGATAAAGACTTAACGCCAGTCATAGGACACCACTTTATCGTCGTTAAGACGAACTTCGAGCCCATGGTAGCTCAGTTTTTCGGCACTATTCGTCGCAGGAGATTTTGGATCGAGCTTATGCGCCATAGTAAGTATGTATCGAATGGTGTAACCACCGGCTCCAGCCTTCAATTTTTGATCATCAATCAGTTCGGCGGTGACAATTCTCCCCTCGAAGATCTGCTGTGCAGAAGAGAAGTTACTGGCAAAGTGCGGCGGTTCGCAAATACAGCCAGGATCGTCTGCGGCTTGAGCCGCACCACTAAACTGTAGTGCTGCTAACGCAATCGAACATAAATAAACAGTCGTGCGATTGATTGTACAAACTCCGGGCATAAAACATGTTCCTTCAGACCAACTCCACACTGACACGCGCCACCCATTGAATAGTAGCGCTACTTTTTTTTGAACCCCGTAGTTTGCGGTAGAATAACCGCTGTGTTGGACGCAGGACACCTCCGACATTGGACCCAATATAAATTATCACATGCTGGCCTTCATTTCAAAATTAAGGCCAAATTGCGTCCCCGGAACAAGCCAAACGACAAGCTCGAACTTTTTTTCTACCTGCCATGAGGTTATTTAACCTGGCTTATTGCCTGACTTAATAACGGGCACAACGTTCAGTTTGCAGTAATTTGGAACGCATAAAACCAGCAATAGATAACGACGCACACATAGAGTCTAAGCACTAGCTACTGGGAAGTTTATGAAATCGTATAAACATGTTCACCTTTGGCTTTTAGTTCCGTTTGCGGTCGTCATAATCGGCTTCATACCCAATTACTGGCTGAAATTCTTGTTCTGGCGAATTTCATGTATCGCGACAAGCGCGCTCACCCTGCCTATTCGACAGCGGCCATTGGCAGCTTGTGCAAGCTGATTTCAATTCAGATAGGTGGAATGCGGTGGTGGATTAATATTGCTGACGCCGTGTTCAAAACATAGCTTTCTTTACCGTGAAAGCACCGTAACCCTCGCCAACATGCGCCGGCGAGAGTATCCGGGCACCTTCAGCTCGCCAGTTCTACGGCAGCGTCAACCTCAACCATCCTACAATTTCTTTCGTATGTTTAATCTCGGCGTTTGCCGACTGCTCTTCATCCACCGTAACCTCAACCCCGGTAGAACTCAGATTGCGATAGCGAACATTCGCCGTATCGCCACCGTCAGTTGTTTGCATAGCCGAGAGGAATATCGCGTTTGAGTAGCTACCACCAAAGCTTAAGGTCGACCAGCGATGGCTGACTTCGTCGCCGCTGGCACCAGAAGCTATGTTGCCACCGCTTTCCAGAACCCCACTACCTGATTGTATAGCTACGTAGTGAACGGTTTCCTCAGCGTGACCGCCAGTGGCCGCTTCCTCTTCTTCAACTTCAAGCCTGAATCCCGTGGCCGACAGGTTCGCGTGGCGTGTCGTAACAGCACTGCCTTCATTTGTAGTAACTACCTGACTAAACAACAACGGTGCAGACGCAAACGGCTGAGCGTAGCTATAGCTACGTTTTGTGCTATCGGCCGATATAG
>QIGP01000351.1 GCA_003228965.1 Gammaproteobacteria bacterium | reverse complement strand
GACTTGCGCACCTGAATTGCACTTGCCGTTCTAACGCTTCTGGACGTTCGATGAAACTCCAGGCAAGCCGTTTCAAATGCCAGTCCGCAGTGGTCTAGCAGAGCTCGAGTCTCCGCCTCCTGGTTTGAGACCAACGACTCGTACTGTACGTCGAACACGAATCCTGGCAAAACCGCGTGCCAGTGCTTCATTAGCCGAGTGTAACCGCGATAGTACTGGCCAAGCTCAGCCTGGTTGTAACTGTAAAACGGTCCGTTATCAGAAAAGTGGTTCTTATACAGCGAAAGACAGTTGTCCATAGGATTTCGACAGGTGTGTATGACAATGGCGTCTGGAAACATCAGCCTGATCAATCCTATCACCCTAAAATTGTCAGGCTTTTTATCCGTTACGTACGGCGAGCCCCCACTGAGCTCCTGTGTCTTCAAAAGATAGTCATCAGCCATTTTAGCGAACGCTTGCACAGGCTGTTCAGCCATGTTTGTCGGGAAACGAGAAACATCCATGGCCCCCATAATGGCGAGGTTCAGTGTTTGCAGCTCGCCGCCACCAAATACGTTTGAATGACTGGCCAGAATTTGTTCGACCAGCGACGTCCCGGACCGCGGCATTCCAAGAATAAAAATGGGCCTTGCCTCTTTGTTTCCAACGCCATCAAATTGTGTAAACAGCTCTGGAGTAAAAGTGCTCTTCAGCTTCTCGATTTCGAGATCCCAGTGGTTGATATCGAATCGAAGCTGAGCTCTCTTCAAGCCATTTGCAACACTGTAGTATTCGAACGCCTGGTCAAACTCTCGCAGATCCTCGTAGGCTTTGCCAAGACCAAAAGCAAGCTGCAACTTTGAAGAGTCGCTGGTCCTCTCCCTGTTGAATAGCTCTTCCATAGCCTGGACGTCACCGTCGACTGTGCTGTGATCCAGCAGCCGTGCTAATTGGCGGTGAGCAGATGCGAACGCCGGATTGATGCTAAGGGTTTGTCGGTACCAACGCTCGCTCTCCTGCATTTGTCCTAGCGACGCCAGCACGTTCGCAAGACTAAAACTGGTGTCTGCGTTTTCAGGCATGAGCTCGAATGCGCGCGTGTAGTTTGCTACGGCGCTTTGCAAGTTACCTTCAACTTCGTCGAGTCGTGCAATATTGTGGTAAGTAACACCATCAGCTGCATCCAGCTCTCTGGCTCTTGTAAGTAATATTCTTGCTCTGTCGTATTGATGGGTTTGTAATGCCAAAGTTCCAAGCATCTGCGTTGCAACCACGTGGTCTGGCTCCGCACCAATAATCTGTTCGTAACAGGTAACCGCCAACTTCAAATTACCCTTGCGATGAGCCGCTACAGCGTTGGCAAGAAGTGATGCGATATCGCCGGGCAAATGGTACTTCAAACGGTCATTCCTTCAGCTGCGCTCCCTGACAAGCCAATGTGGCCAGTCAGGGCTGCCGTGGTAGAGATGTGATAGCGCTAATAGTAACGTGTCCGGGCAATATAGCGTAACCCCATTTGAGAATCAGGCTACAATATAGGTTGTATTTCGCAAGAAACTGCTCAACGTAGAACGAGGCCACCGGCTCACCGTTGAAAACAGCTGCCAATACTTTTTAAAGTATGCTTAATACTGATAGGCGAGTCCGTGCCAATGAGCTGCAGTAGCTAGGCTTTGATAGAAAGGCTTTGAATAGTGCCGTCAACGATATTTAGCTATTTCGGTGCCGAAGATTAAGAATGAGTGCGTCTGCATCTTCGGTTGAGTACGGTTCTGCGGCACCGACACCCCATACCGGCCCCGGCCAGGCCGCGTCGCCTTTTTGTCGCTGGAGGTCGTGCGGACACACATGTTGTCAGCGTACCAACGCTTGCAAGACGACTCGCGAAACCACGAACTCAACGGACATGTAGGCATGCGGCTTTCTGTGTACCGCAAAAACGCCACCTCCGAAGTTTTTTTAGTCGGGCACGCACTCTCGAACCTACAGAATTTCGTTCTGCAGAGGCGGTGGTGAACGGTATTTCAAAGAGCACTTTTCTGCGGTGAATGACCACCGACAACACTGCGGGAGCACACCAGGAGCACGTGCCCTGTCTCCTTGGTAACCGTGTCAAACGTCGACGCCGCTGCCAGTTTTCTCTGTAATTACTCGCAACCGGCTTTAGGGCGGAGTTTCTTTTGGGCCAGAGCGCCAAAATCCGTCACGACTGTAGCTTTGCCACATCCAGGGCAGCCAACGTAACAACGCGAAAGCCAACCATAATGCCCACACAAGTATGAGAACCTTATAGACCCACATTGGAACACTGAACACTCCCACCGACGGCAAGATGTCTTTGGTTTGATCGGTAAACCACCGGAGGTTTGCGACAGTCGATGAATTGCCAGCGATGTGCATATTGGCTTCGCCCAATAGTCCGTAAGGAATAGCTCCAATCAAGGCGAATGCTGCACCGACCACCAGCAGAGTCAGTAATACCTGAATACCGTTAAATCTCCAGCGCCCCTCTATTGATTGCCTCCCTCGCCATGCAAGTGCCAGCAGTGCCGTAGTAACGATCGCAAACGCCGGCCAAAAGAACGTACTGAAGCCTAAGCCAAGCAACACCCAGTGATGTAATTTCAGTGGCGTACCACCAAATCGCGCCAAGCCAAATGCGACAAGAACAAGCGCAAGTAACTCCGACCAGTAGAGCACGGCAGGTCCCTGTTGCGGACCATGGGTCCACAACGTCCATCGGTTCGCTTTGCCCGAAATTATGGATGTCACATTACTGGCGGGCATGCCTAAATCCACAGCGGCAATACGCGTATGGAACACAGCACCTACCTTACCTCGCCATTTAATTTGTACCCCGTGACTTCCAGGCACAACAGGCAATCTCAACTGTCCTTCTTCAAGTGCCAAGTTGCGCATTTGCCCGTCAATTAAGACGCTCGTTAAATCGCTTCCGACCGGCAATCCAATGGCGTGTTGCGAACCCCGTGTTGCGCGATAGGAAAAATCGAGTTGAACGGTACTGCTGCGCGTGCCAATGACCTCGTGGAGCCTTACCTTATCTATCGCGGTTGTAGCACCTTGCACGGCTGTAGGGCGTGACAAGTTCAGGCTAAGCTTTTCACCTGGCCACGGAGTGAATTTGGCAACCCATTCGGCATCTTGTTGGCGATTGGTATTGAGTTCGGGTACACCTGAAAACTCGAGCCGCCAACTATCCCCTGCTTTTAACTTCCACTGCTCCTGCCACGGCACGTCCCTGGCAGCGATTAACTCCATGGCTGGCTGTCGTACAAGCGTGGACGTCCAACTCACTGACCGCACGCCGGTTGGAATACTGATTTGAGCTAATCCATTGTCAACTTCGATATCTTCTTGCGTTATCGATTCGCCAGGTAATAGTGGAATGTCCAAATTGATCGCCGCGTTGGGGGGAGTGACTCGTTCAATCGTTGTATGCACAGACCAATCAAGGTTAAACCGCAATTGTCGATGGACTATGACGAACGCCGGAAACTGCTCGACATCAACCGCGTCGAGCGCCGTTCGCTCGCGCCCTGTTTGTTGGCGTATGAGTGTTAACGCACTACCGGTTAATCGCTCATTGGCGATACCTGTGACTTCCCATCCACTGCCGCTAACCTCCACGTGGTGAGGCGCAACTGGAAACGCGATGCCGATGGAGTTGGCATTGGGTA
>QIGP01000326.1 GCA_003228965.1 Gammaproteobacteria bacterium | reverse complement strand
CAGGGCACGTCGGAACAAATTGCCGATTTGGTGAGTCGTAAAGAAATCGACTTTGCGATGGCCAGTGGATCTGAAGACCAGTTTAAGGAGTTGGTACGCATTCCGTGCTTTCAGTGGGATCGTATTGTGCTCGTACCGAAGGACCACGAGTTGGCGCAACTCAAAGAGAAGCTGACGCTTGAACAATTGGTCAAGCATCCGCTGGTCACGTATGTGTTTAGTTTTGGCAGAGAGTCGTCACTAACTCAGGCGTTCAGTGAGCGCAATTTAAAACCCGACGTCGTATTTACCGCGCGGGATGCCGACGTCATCAAAACCTATGTTCGCATGGGCATGGGCGTGGGCATTGTTGCCAGTATGGCGTTTGATCCGGCTGAGGAAAAGGACCTGGTTGCGCTTGACGCCTCAGATTTGTTTGCGCGTAGTACGACGTGGATAGGCTTTCAAAAAAATGCATTAATTTCGCCGCACATGCAGGAGTTCATACATCTGGTGTCACCGCATAGCGTCGACATTGAGTTTCTTGCCTCCGGCGACTCCGAAGCGCTCTCTGTGGAGCACATGGACTTTGATAAACTACCCGTGCCCGTGATTAAGTAGTGCAACAGGAATTCGAGGAAAAAAACCGACGGCATTACCGTCGGTTTTTTTGTACCTGTGGTCTAATCGTCGGGCTGCCGATTATCAGGCTTGATAAGCCCAGTGCGGTGTAACGCTACTAATGCCCGCCATGCGTTTTACCACGCGCATTACCTGACAACTGTATCCAAATTCGTTGTCGTACCAGAGGTAAAGAATCGCTCTGTTGTCCGACACGATGGTGGCCTGAGCATCGACTACGCAGGCGGCGCGCGAGCCCACCATGTCGGTGGATACGACTTCTTTTGACTGGGTGTAGTCTATCTGGTGTTGCAGATCCGAGAACAATGATTGTTTACGCAGAAAATCATTGAGATTGTCTTTGTCGGTATTTTTGTCGAGCGTCAGCGTAAGAATGGCTAGCGACACATTGGGTGTTGGTACGCGAATGGCATTACCCGTCAGTTTGCCGCCAAGTTCAGGGTACGCCTTGGACACGGCTTTGGCCGCTCCGGTGCTGGTGATGACCATGTTGAGGGCGGCGCTTCGGCCTCGACGATCGGCTTTGTGGTAATTATCGATCAGGTTTTGGTCATTGGTAAATGAGTGTACTGATTCGACGTGGCCGTTCTTGATACCATATTCTTCGTTTAGGGCTTTCAGTACTGGCGTGATTGCATTCGTCGTACAGCTTGCCGCTGACAAAATGGTGTCGGTGCTTTTTATGTCGCTGTGGTTAACGCCGTAGACGATGTTTTTGACGCCGCCTTTTGCTGGAGCGGTTAGCACTACTTTTTTAGCGCCCTTGGCTTTGAGGTGCAAACCGAGGCCTTCTGGATCGCGCCACATACCCGTATTGTCGACAATAATTGCGTTGGTAATGCCGTATTTGGTGTAGTCAATCTCATCCGGGCTATTCGCGTAAATCATTTGAATGAACGCGCCGTTGGCTTTAATGGCACTACGTTCGTTGTTGACGGTAATGCTACCGTTAAATGGACCGTGAATAGAGTCTCGTCGCAGTAGGCTTGCGCGTTTTTCAAGGTCGCCTTCTTTACCACCACGTGTCACAATAGCGCGTAGTCGCAGCGAGTTATTAATGCCCTGGCGTTCAATGAGCAGACGCGCCATAAGTCGTCCGATTCGGCCGAAACCGTACAGTACGATGTCGACGGGTTCGCGCGTATCGCCCTGACCCAGAATATCCGTGAAGGCTTCAGCGAGGAAGCTGTCGAGCGCTATGTCAGTGTCGTTTTCGTATTGGTAGTGAAACGCGAGTTTGCCCAGATCGATTTCTACAGGTGGGAGTTTGAGATTGCTGATCGCTTCAAGCAATGGATAGCTTTCGCGCAAGCGCAGTTTTTTGCCCTTATGCAATCTTACGCTCCGGTGTGCCTTAATAATATCAATGGCACTTGCGCCTAATAGTGATCGACCGAACACGGTAGTTTCGACAGATTGCTCCCGATAGAGTTTACCCACCAGAGGCTGCATGAGTTCCGCGTACTCTTGTCGTTCCATCCAGCTGTTCAGCAGTTCCTGTTCAAGATCCTGGTTCACGGGTAAGCCCCTCTGATGTTATTTAGATTTCTTATGAGTACAGGGCGTCTCACGCCCTGATTCGAAGGCTCGTAGTGTAATGAAAACCCCGCTGCTATCCAACCGGTTGAGTTCCATCTAGTGGCCGTTTTAGCTGGTATTGTGGTGTTTTGGCTAAAATTTGTAAATGTCCATCGTTGTCATTCAGATAGACTTGACCCCTACGCCTCGGCGATGTCTTTGCGAGCCCGAAGGACGCGGCAATCTCCCCTCGCTACCATGGCTTAACGGATTGAATCCACGACAACCGGACGGAGATTGCCACACCCGCTTCGCGGATTCGCAATGACGGGGTTACGGTTCCATACCCCCTTTTACGGGTACGCAATGACGGGGTTACGGTTCCATACTCCCTTTACGCGTACGTAATGACGCGGATACGGTTGCTATCCGGAGATTGCGACGACCCTCGCAAAAACGTATCAAATACCCGCGCCGCAAAGGACTGGTTTATGCTACAACGGTTCACCCTTTGGGGGCTACCGTCAGTCTGGAAATGGACGAGAGGGTGGCGTTATGGGGCTCGAAGACTATCAGGAAGTTAAAACACTACATTTCGCTTAGCTGCATCGTAGCGGCGATTTGGGGTAAAGTTAGACAATCCAAAGGAGCGTGTCTTGCTGCGCCAGATCCTGCGACTCAAAGATTCTCAAGCAACTGCAGGTGTATCGAAACAGTGTTTCAGAGTATTGGTTTTCATTACTGAATAGGTGACTTTGCCATGCGTCTTGTCGTTAACGGTACTATCCACGAAGTAAACGTTGAGCCGAATATGCCCCTGCTTTGGGTGTTGCGCGACGAGCTTGGCATAACCGGACCAAAGTTCGGTTGCGGCATGGCTCAGTGTGGTGCGTGCACGGTTCACATTGACGGTTCGGCAATGCGTTCGTGCGTTCTGCCTGTAAGCGCGGTTAACGGCGAAGTAACCACCATTGAAGGTACAGGCTCTCCCGATGCAATGAGTGCAGTGCAGGAAGCCTGGGTGGAGCATCAGGTAGCGCAGTGTGGTTACTGCCAGTCCGGCCAGATTATGGCTGCTGCGGCTTTTCTGAAAACCAATACCAGCCCTTCCGATGCTGACATTGACGTTGCCATGTCGGGCAACCTGTGTCGCTGCGGCACCTACATACGCATACGCGCCGCGATAAAATCAGCGGCTGCAAAAATGAGGGAAGCGTAGTCATGGGTCGACTTAAAAAAATCGCCAGGCGTACGTTTCTTGTTGGTTCAGCAGCTGTTGCTGGTGGCGTTGTGTTTGGCTACTACAAATACAAGAAGCCTTTTGAGAACCCCTTGCTCAGTCGACTAGCCGACGGAGAGGCCGCGCTTAACCCTTACGTGCGAATTGATCAAAGCGGCATTACCATTATTACGCCTCGGGCGGAAATGGGGCAGGGAGTTCACACTACGCTTGCTTCTCTTGTAGCTGAAGAGCTCGATGTCACGCTTGACAATATCCATACAGAACACGGACCCGCGTCGAGTGCTTATTATAACGGGGCCGCTTTCGA
>QIGP01000229.1 GCA_003228965.1 Gammaproteobacteria bacterium | reverse complement strand
AGTGCATCATTGTTACGTACGCCGAACCGTCCATTGTCACTGCTTGGCCTGGCACGCTCCTATGCGGCACTTGGCGACGAAGAAGCCGCCAAGAAGCAGTATCAGAAGCTGGCGGATGTCTGGAAGGACCGGGACTTTGCGGTTCTTAATGAAGCGAATCGTTACCTGGCATCGATGGGCGAATAAGGATTGGTGAACTGAGCCTTGAATCGGTGCGAACCGAAATAGTGTGGTGCCTTGGGCTTTGTGGCGCCGCCGCTTCTTGTGCTTAACCAGACCATTGCGATCGAGAACCGCGTGCACGGTGCCGATCGCTTGTGGTTTGAAAATGAAATATTCGCGCAACAACTTGTCGCGGATCTTGCGGGCACCCCAGAGGGGTGTTGCTTTTTGATACCCAGGATCGAGCGCTCGATCCGGAACAGTAGCTTGTTAGCTTGCCGGTACGGTGCCCGACTACGGTCGTTCAAAGCATCCAGACCACTTCTTTGTAGCGGTTGAAGATCTTGTAACCCGTGACTCGGGAGATGCCGAACTCACGGCACAATGGCGCCATCTGCTCGCCTTCAAGGAGCCTGGCTACGAAGCGAAGTTTCTCATCCATCGGTTTACACTCTTTCCAAGGCATCTGGGCTCTCCCCAAATGCTCCTATCTGTAAACTATGTGTCGAGTAGCTCATCAGGTGAAATCAAGAGCTTGCGCCGTTTTGGTCAGTTACTGAAAATGTCGTAGGACGATTTTCGGAACGTATCAGCAAGGACGCTGAAGGTGCCCTCTCGTGGACAATTCTGTCGCGAATTCGCTAGCTCTAGAGCCGAAAAAACAAATTTCTATTCCCAATGCGACCGATATTGATAAGTATCCAAGTATTTCGATGGCTTTGTTCCAGCTAGGAATTTCGCATAGAGCCTAGTGGCGTATCTGAGACTCCCGGCAAGAGTCTGACGACGTTGAATGTTCTCGGTAGTCTCCAAGATGAACTCGTCCAAATTATCCATCAGTAGATCAAATGAGGATTTGCGAACGACCGCTTCGGACAGATCCACGCCGGTCACCTTCTGTATCCGACGACAACGAGAGATTATGTCTCCGGCAACCCTTTTTGATACTCCACGAGAATCGACAAGCCACGAACGAAAAGTTTCCTGTTTGAACAAAACTTCCATTCTTTTAAGAATCTCCAAAAACAGCTATTAACGAAAGGGTGAAAATCCGTTACTCTCAACCCATGACTAATAGCGCTAGAATACCTGATAGGCCTCGGTTCGAGCTAGTAAGTTTGTTTGCAGGAGCCGGAGGCCTTGACCTCGGCCTTGAGCGAGCGGGCTTTGTAGCGTCAACGGTTACGGACATAGAGCCACCAGCTTGCGAGACATTGCGACGAAATAAGAAACTAGCTGGCGCTGACACAGCCCAATTGCTCGGATTGATCGAAGAGGCTAGTGCCCAACGTTGTTTCAATCGGCTCTCGGCCGAAGAAAAAGATTGGTTCTTTCACCGACTGCTGGAACGTCCCAGCAGTGCCAAATACCTTGCTACGGCGAAAGTTATTGAGGGAGATATTCGAGAAATTCCATCGGAAGAACTTTTGAGCAGTCCTGATGCAAATGTCTTCGCGGTTGCAGGAGGACCGCCTTGCCAACCGTTTAGCAAAGCGGGAAAACAAAAGGCCTTGGATTGTACGAAGAACGGGGACCTCTTTTACGAATTTGTACGTGTAGTTGGAGATCTTCAACCTAATTGGTTCATCTTCGAGAACGTAAAGGGCATTACCTTTACTCCAACGGATGTCCTTTACTCCGTTTGCGGCATTTGCTGTGAAGAGGAATTGGCTGACTTCAAGATCAGACAGAACTTTGCAGTGCAAAGTGCAACCGCGCCGAAGTGTGGTTCTTGTGGGTCTGGGGATACGGGGTGGCAGGTTCGCAACGAACGTGGTGGGTCGTTGCGAATCATTAAGCGAGAGTTTGAGAGGCTAGGTTACAAATGCGAAGAGAAAGTACTTAATGCCGCGGACTTCGGCGCACCTCAGATAAGGGAGCGGTTGTTTATCATAGGGTCACGTGAGCATCTGTCGTTCGATTGGCCGATACCGACAAATCAACGACCACAGTCAGTGTCTAAGCAGGCGAGTCTGCTTGACTCAGCTGATTCGGATGGCAAGCCATGGAGAACGATGTATGACGCGCTCTGGGCAGAAGGGCACCAAGAATACGGATCGATCGATCGGGAAAAGGCAGTCCTTTGGGTCAAGAACGTTGTAAGACCACACGACGAGCCAGTGACGTGGCACTTGGATCGACCGTCGCCGACGATAGGGGCGCACCAGAGCGCGAAATTAGCGTTGGCGCCAATCGGTGTTCCGGAAGCGCAACTGACTCGACAGCAGTGGCATACAAGAGGTCGTCGTCAAGGAGACATTCCGCCCGTTCCTGTAGAGCATTGTTACCTTTCCGACGAAGAGTTGTTGCGTCTTCAGACATTTCCTCGATGGTGGTATTTACACGGGACACGGATGCAGCGGGCATTCCAAATCGGAAACGCAGTGCCGCCTGTACTCGCAGAAGCAGTTGGCCGCGCTGTTATCGAGGCGCAACTTGCGTACGAGCAAAGTAACGAGGTGGTTGCAGCCAGCGCCTGATCTGTTACCGTTTCTCGCTGGGAGTCATTCAGCGAGATCATTCATTGTGACGCTACCTTCATTTACTGTTGACGAGCTATCGCAGGCACAAGAGCTGCTAGCCGCCCGTGTCGCATCGATGATGGGGCGAAAGATGGAAGAGGGTGACTGGAGTCATGTCTACTGCGAAGCAAAAGGCATTCCAGACACCGGATGGAGCAATCTGAATATCGATGTCGCACACGGCGACTTGGGCGTGGAGCATAAGATGCTTTGTGTCAAATCCAGCCGGCCGATCCGCGAGTACTGCGGTACAACATTGATGCACCCTGCGGCAACGAGATCAATAAGGATTCCATCAACGGACGGTGATCCGACAGAGGTCGCTCGCGATGTTCTCACGCAATACGGCAAACTCATTGAACAACGTCGACACTGGGTTGCCAAAAAGACCGGCAGCGACGATGTTGATCTTCGGACGGGCTGGTTGCTTTGGCAGGTCGAGTTAGTGGAATTTCTATACTGGGAGGAGCGGATGTTACCCCCAGATCCAAATGCTTATACAGCAGAGTGGCGCGACAGTGGCGGTGGCAGTCGCCGCAGAAGCAAGAATCTGTGGGTGTATGAGAAATCAACTGGAAAAAAGCGTTACTCCATAACGACGGCTGCGGGCCCGAAGATCCAACCATATTTCGATGTTCCGCCGCCAAATGACCAAAACCTGTGCTTCCTGCAGGTCCAAGGTGAGGTGCTTCCGAGTGGCTCGGTGCGAATATGGGTTACTTCGATGACTGCAATTTCTATCAGAAACGTCTTGGGTAGCCTTGCGCTAGACGACCTAAACAAAGCGATCTCGGATGCGCACGACCTTCATAGGGCAGGCAAGCTTGAGGTACTTTTGTCAGACGAGACGGCTGTTGCTCTAGAATTGAGCCGGCTGGCCTACAAACAACTTGTTGAGGCTCTTCCTGGAGTGAGCGACGAGCACCGTATGCAGCAATTGGTGCACTACTTGGTTACAGATGGCAAGAAAGACTAGACTAGCGACATCGTTATGGACATAGTCTCGCAGTTGGTCAGATCGAAAATCATGCGATCGGTACGATCAAAAAACAC
>QIGP01000185.1 GCA_003228965.1 Gammaproteobacteria bacterium | reverse complement strand
TCTAAAACTCAACCAGTTCGCACACCCAAGGCTCGGCGGTCCCTTCTTTGGCCCACTGCTTCCACGCAGGCATGGCTTCAATGGCTCTGCTAAATTGCAGGACAGCCGAATGTTCGCTTAGTTCGTAAGACTTTACGCGATTGACCACAGGGGCAAACATGGCATCGGCAATCGTAAACTGATCGAACAAAAACGGACCATGATGCTTGCTATAGCAATCTTCGAAGAGTACTTCTTGTTACCGACAATCAGTTTGAGTTTGGACACGAGGGTCTCCTTATAAGTGCTTTAATTCGATCTTTGCAGTTTCGTTTATTTACGCGGTATCGCGATAGAGGAGGTACAGTCGGGCGTTGACTTCCTGCGGCTGAATAACCAGGTGCCAAGGCGTTTTCTCAATGCGTCATTAAGCACTGTCAGGCCAATAAAAATAAAGCCGATACCAAGTAGATGGTTAAAGGCCAGTCGTTCGTCAAGGAAAAGCGTACCAAGTGCAATGGCACTTATCGGGATCAGGAACGTCACCAGCGAAATGGCGGTGGCGCCTGCCGTTGCCAATATTCTGAAAAAGAGTACGTAAGCAAACGCCGTGCAAAAGAGTGCAAGGCAAATAACCGCAAGCCACGAACTGAAAGCTGGAGCCGGTATCGAAAACGGGTGTTCTGCCGACAGCGCTATAGGAAGCATCATGACGGCTGTTGCTGCGACCTGACCGAAGGCCACTTGTACAGGGGTCACATCCATGCGATTAAAGCGACGTCCAAATACACTGGCAAAGGCGTACGACAGAGCGGCCGCTATACAAGCCAGCATTGCAAGCAATGTCCACGTGTCAATTCCTCTTTTAAGGTCCAGACCAATGAGTACAATAACGCCTAGCACACCGAAGCCTATACCGACTAATTTGCCGGGCTTGAGTTTTTCGTCCTGCGTAAATTGGTGAGCAACCAGTACAGTAAATACGGGAGCCAGCGCGTTGAAGATCGAAGCAAGGCCAGCACCGATTTCGGTTTGCCCCCAAAACAATAAAGAGAACGGGATCAAATTGTTCAGCAACCCCATGCCCACAAAGGCCAACAGCAGCGACTTGGGCACTTTAAACGTTTGCCTGGTCAGTATCAGATAAGTGCCCAATGCGATGGCGGCTATAGACACTCTAAGGAACACTAGAGTGAGTGGCGGAAAGTCGCTAAGGGCAAATTTCGCAAAGAAGAACGAACCGCCCCACAATATTGACAGCATAATTAGCATCACCCATTCCAGTCGCCCCATGGTTAGTTGTGAATTCATAGCGTTCTCCTTACTAAACGTCACCGAGGAGGACCTGGACCCTTGGACTTGTTTGGTCAGACTGGGTGTTCTAATGAATCCCATGTCGTTGGACCAGATGACTCGACGGTAAGAAATTGATTTATATATATGTTTATTAACGAAGTGCAGTATCCCACTAAAACGGACCATTGTATTGATCCAATAAGGGAGTATATTAATAGACCAATCAACATCAAAGGTTTCTCCCCAATGCCCAGCATGAGTCTGAATTTCGAGCCGTTAGATGAAGCTAATTTAAGCGCCGATATCTCACGCCAAATTCGTGGCATGCTGGCCGCCGGTGCCCTGTGTTCTGGCAACAAATTACCGTCGACGCGAACTCTAGCTAGAGAACTGCAGGTATCTCGAGGCACGGTCGTAACAGCTCTGGAGACGCTAATTGCGGAGGGGTTCTTAGAGTCGCGTACGGGCTCTGGAACGTTCGTTGCGAACGGGTGCCGATTCGAGCGTGAGAGTGTGCCAAAAACGAAGTTGCGTGAATTCGTCTTGAACGTAATCAAACCTGACACCGATGCCACATTTGACGGCGCGCTAAACTTCCAGGCTTGCCGTCCTTCGTTAGAGGCGTTTCCAAAAATGGCCTGGCGCCGGGCAGCTGCCGACGCGGCGAGTCGATTGCCAAGCGCGGATTACGGTGACCCACAGGGGGAGCTGGAATTACGCATTGCCGTGGCCTCCTACCTGTGCCGGGCTCGCGGCCTCGACGTCAATCCGGGCCAGATTATTGTGACTAACGGTGCGTTACACGCCATGCACTTGCTGGCAGGTGTTTATCTTCAATCGGGCGACGAGGTCGTGTTTGAAGACCCAGGGTATCCGCTAGCGCGCCAAACTTTTGCAACTTCCGGCGCGACAATAGTTCCGGTGCCTGTCGATCAGCACGGGCTCATCGTCGATTATCTCCCGCCGCACGGCCACAGCGTAAAATGTATTTACGTGACGCCGTCACATCAATTTCCAACGGGCGAGCGTCTTTCGCTTACGCGTCGACATCAGCTCATTCGCTGGGCGCAGAAGTACAACGCGATCATTGTTGAAGACGACTACGACGGCGAATTTCGATATGACGTAGCGCCGTTACCGCCCATGGCCGCGATGACCAGCGACGGTTCGATTCTCTATTGCGGCACTTTTTCCAAAACACTGTTTCCATCGCTAAGGCTGGGTTTTGCTGCGGGCCCGGAAGCATTGATCAGGGCCATGACACAGTATCGTGCTCTGGCGGACTATCAAACCAATTCGCAAATGCAGCTGACATTGGCCAATTTTATAAACAGTGGTCAATTCGAAAAGCATATTTACCGTATGCGTCGTATATACGCTCACAAGAGAGAAATTCTGGGTGATGCGATTAGAGCATCGAACATGCGCGGTAAACTAACCGGCACAGATTCGGGGCTCAACGCTTTGGTGCAACTTGATACCGATCTGTCGGCCACTAATATTGCCGATCGAGCCAGGTTGTCTGACGTTTGTGTATCGTCAATTGCGCGCTACGCCGTTTCGCCACGAGTAAAAGATTCGAGTCTGATCCTTGGCTACGCGGCGTTGTCGGAAGCGAACATTATCGAAGGCGTGAACAGGATTTCCAACGCTGTGACCAGGGCCGCGCAATGAGAGCTTGTATTAAAACCTTCACCCCGTCACTGCGAGCGCAAAGCGCGCGGCAATCTCTTGACGTCACCGTGGCGTTACTGATTGAAGCTGTAGCAACTGGACGGAGATTGCCACACGCGCTTCGCGCGTTCGCATTGACAAAGCGTTGTTTTGATGCGGGTTTCCAATGACGAAGAGCGACTTTTACACAGCCTCCATGAGCACAATTTACTACACACATCTTGGTAGTTCCGTGGGCGACTTTCTGGTGGCAGGCACCGATACTGAAATTCATTTCACGGCGTTTGCTACCGGGCATCAACAGCGCGAGCCGCAGTCTGAGTGGATTAACGATGCTAAACCGATTCGATATGCCGTTGACCAGTTACGTGCTTACTTCGACGGTGAGCGCGTTGAGTTTGATATTCCACTGGCATTGGTTGGCACGGAATTTCAACGTAACGTCTGGACTGCTTTGCAAAACGTAGCCTACGGCGAGACCGCAAGCTATGGAGAAATAGCGACGAACGTCGGGAGTCCGGCCGCTAGCCGAGCGGTGGGTGCTGCCAATCGAGCCAACCGCATTCCTGTCATTGTGCCGTGCCACCGCATCATTGGTGCTGACGGTTCACTCACCGGGTTTGGCGGAGGCCTGGACACCAAAGCGGCGCTGCTTGATCTGGAGTGTGACGATATTCAGTTTGAATTGTTTTGAGGTAGCGTGGGTTTCCGGGGTTATTCTATATTTTTAAGTTAAATCGCTGATATTGAAAGGAAAAATAGTCCTCATAACTTAGAAATAAATCCTTAATACAATTGACAATCATTCTCATTAGCG
>QIGP01000325.1 GCA_003228965.1 Gammaproteobacteria bacterium | reverse complement strand
GCGCGACAACCTTTGCACTTTGTGTATTGCCGAACTTCCAAGACTCTCGTCGGTGTGCCACCGATGCGCCCTACCGGTGACTCTCGGAACACTCTGCGGCCCCTGCCTTCTCAAACCACCACCGTGGCACTCCATTATTTGTGCCGTTCCATACACTGCACCGTTTGACAAGCTTATGGCGGGCTTCAAGTTTCAAGGGCGCACACAGATCGCAACCGCTCTGTCAGCATTACTCATCGACGCAATCAAAAAACACCCGCCAACGTCCATCTTCGAGCTCGTACACGATCAAGACGCTCCCGACTTGCCAGACATACTCGTACCTGTACCTCTTCACTGGACGCGACTTTGGAAGCGGGGGTTTAATCAGGCCGTGCTCCTGGCGGAGCCCGTTGGTAAACAGCTAGACGTCCCGATTGTTCATGCTTTGGTACGAAGCCGACGAACTCGTGCTCAGACACTGGTTGAATCTGACAAGCGTCACGCTAATTTACGCAAAGCGTTTTACGTTCAGTCGCCCGTCAAAGGACTGCACATTGCGATACTCGACGACGTTGTAACTACAGGTGCCACTGCAACTTCAGCCACCAAAACATTACTCCTGGCAGGCGCCAAGAGCGTTCGCGTTTGGGCGTGTGTACGCGCGAAGAGTCATCATCCTACTAAACCCTCTCAACGGCGCTCGCGTGCTGCCACAAGGAAGGCTAAAAACTAAACAGTCATAAAAAACCTCCGGCAGTCTCCTGCCGAAGGTTTTGTTTTTTTTAAACGTTCGAACTAGCCGAGATTTTTCGGGATACGAATTTTCTGGCCAGGGAAAATCTTGTTGGGATCTTCGATGACTTCACGGTTTGCTTCGAACAACTCTTTGTACTTCTTGGCATCGCCATAAAAGTTCTTGGCAATCTTGCCCAGAGTGTCGCCACTCTCAATGGTGTAGTACTCAACTTCTGCAGCTTCGACTGCAGCCTGAGTTTCAGCAATGTCTGCCTTGGCCGCAGCTTTCGCATCAGCGCTCAATGACAATTTACTAACGCTTACGTCTTTAACGCCAGCAACGTTACCAACCATCAATACAGATTTTTCAACGGCCTCGAGCGATGAACACTCACCGCAAAGCTCCACGAATCCGTTATCGTAAATCACTTCGAGGTCTTTGATGCCAGGGTTATTAGCCTGCAACATTTCAGTGATTTTTTCCGCCGCCTCTTCATCTTTATTGAAAACGCGTCGACCGATATCTTTTACAAATCCAAACAAACTCATGAATATTCTCCATCCATTTTCAGTGACAACGACCATACAGCGATGTGCAAAACACACATAGACTCAGTCGTCTCTCAAATTAGAGTGTAATCTAAAACCAGGCCAAATAGCACGGCTGCACCGAGCCAATTATTGTTAAGAAATGCGTCAAAACACTTCGAAGGCTCACGATACCTCATTATCCATTGCTGATACACAGCAAATATCGCCGCGACCACAAGCCCTGCTTTGTACCAGTTGCCCAACCCGTTGAGCGAACCTGCAATAAAAAGCGCTAACAACGTCGCCGCGTGAAACAAGAAAATGGCCAATCGATCGAACCTGCCAAACAGAACCGCAGTAGATTTCACGCCAACTGCAAGATCGTCTTCCCGATCAACCATTGCGTAGGCCGTATCGTAAGCGGTGGCCCAGCACACGGTAGCCGCAAAAAGCCACCAGCAGTCCGCAGCAAGCGCCTGATTGTGGGCGGCATAGCTCATCGGCACACCCCAGCCAAACGCAGCGCCAAGAAACAGCTGAGGAAGGTGAGTGTAGCGTTTCATGAACGGATAAATAGACGCAAGCAACGCGCCGACCACAGCAAGCCACAACAAATCAGGATTAAGGTAAAGAACCAGTCCAAGCGCAATCAACATCAACGCGACAAACAAACCAAGCGCCTCGGTTGGGCTGACCGCTTTAGTTGCCAAAGGCCTTGCCTGAGTCCGGTCGATGCTGCCGTCGATATCACGGTCGGCGTAGTCGTTAATGACACAGCCGGCAGCACGCATGACCCACACACCGAGCACAAACACGACGAAAACGTCGGAAGACGGGTGACCACCTGTCGACATCCATAGCGCCCACAGCGTCGGATAGAGCAACAACAGCACGCCAACAGGTCGGTCAATGCGCATTAACTGCGAGTACGCCTTTAGCTTGTCGCTAAACCCCACCGTATCGTCCTTGCGCTGCAATCCAGCGGTCGATCAGAGGCGCCACGTGTTTTTGATGTTTCACGAGCATGGAATCAGCCGCCTCTCTTACAATGGGTAATAAATCGGCATCGCGCACAATATCGGCAATGCGCATTTGCAATCGCCCGGTCTGGCGGGTGCCAAGCACTTCTCCAGGCCCTCGTATTTCAAGGTCTTTTTCAGCAATTTCAAACCCGTCGGTCGAGCCACGAATGACGTTAAGTCGCGTCTTCGCGTTCCCTTTCAAGGGCGGTTTATACAACAAAACGCAAGCGCTGGCACGCGCGCCACGGCCTATGCGACCGCGCAACTGGTGCAGCTGCGCAAGACCCATGCGCTCTGCATTTTCAATCACCATCAACGAAGCGTTAGGCACATCGACTCCCACCTCGATCACAGTGGTCGCCACTAAAAGGTCGAGTTCGTGAGCACTAAATTTAGCCATAGCGGCTTCTTTTTCACGCGACGTCAGCTGGCCGTGAATGAGCCCGACACGCAACTTGGGCAAGGCCTCTTGCAGAGCAACGGACGTAATTTCAGCCGCTTCACATTCGAGCACCTCAGACTCATTGACCAAAGGACACACCCAATAGGCTTGCTGACCACCTGAGCAGGCAAGTGAAATTCTCCCTACCACTTCCGCTCTACGATCTTGCGACAGCACCACCGTTTTAACGGGCGTACGCCCAGGTGGCAGGCAATCAATCACCGACACGTCGAGGTCGGCGTAAGCGGTCATTGCCAATGTTCTGGGGATTGGGGTAGCGGTCATCACAAGCTGGTGCGGCATGGCACGCTCACGGCCTTTGGCTTTTAACTGGAGCCTTTGATGAACGCCAAAACGATGCTGCTCATCCACAATGACAAGACCCAGACTGTGATAGTCCACCTGGTCCTGAAACAAGGCGTGTGTACCCACAGCCAGACTCACAGAACCGTCCTTGATGCCCTGAAGCGTCGCGCGCTTTGCCTTAGCTGGCATTTTGGAGGTGAGCATAGCGACCGATATTTTTAGCGGTTCAAGCCAGACTCGCAGCGAACGAAGGTGCTGCTCTGCCAACAATTCGGTGGGTGCCATGAAGGCGACTTGATGGCCGTTGTCTATCGCACGCAAAGCTACCGCAGCGGCTACCACCGTTTTTCCCGAGCCCACATCGCCTTGAAGCAGTCTCAACATGGGCCTGGTGCTTTCCAGGTCCTGCATAATTTCCCGAATGACTCGCGCCTGTGCGCCAGTGAGCGTAAACGGTAACGATTTAATAAAGCGATCGACGATAACGCCACGCGCCGGAAGCGCGATGCCCGGGTCGTGCTGTAACCGCTCGCGCAACACACGCATGCTAAGTTGATGTGCGACCAGTTCGTCGAACGCAAGCCTACGCTGACACGGGTGCTCGCCTTCATTGAGTTCTTGTAAATCCATGTCGATAGGCGGGTTATGCACAAGCTGCATGGCGCTATCGATAGTGGGATAGTCGAGCTGTTCAAGCACCGCCGGCGGAATCCAGTCTGGCAGCGGCGTTCCGCTCACCAATTCAAGGGCGCGCTGAAT
>QIGP01000344.1 GCA_003228965.1 Gammaproteobacteria bacterium | reverse complement strand
ACAGACTGCGGTGCACGCCGCTTGATGGTTTTTCGCTCACTATGGCGCGGCCATTTGCGCCGATCCCCCTTGAGCCATAGCTACGGCTATGTCCCGGCGGGCGATCAACACAACTGCCCACACCATAGCGACGATAAAATCCACCAACTCATGAATAGTGCAGGCTAGACGCGGTAAATGACGGGTTTTGTCTCCGGCTGATCACAGACCCGGAAGAACGGGCTGATACGAATTTCTTTGACGGCAAGCTACTTAACCCACTGATTACGGCCAGGTGTTTGCGCTCTGTTTCAGAAGGTTACGAATAAGCAGCAGTACAAGTTGACTTTATATCCCTAAGTACCGTATTCTTCGTACGTACAACATCGTTATTTGCAGATTCTGAGTGACTCACTGCCCGGGGCAGCCAGAATCCAGGAGTCTGTAATGAATAAGAATACGCCTACCCGCCGAGTTCGCCTCGCGTTTCCAAAGTACCGACACCAATCCGCCGGATTTATCATTTCCGGGTTTGCGGTCGCGACTGTTGTTGCATCGGCCCTGTTTTGGGTCATGCACCAGCTAATCTCAATCGCCCAAGTCGTCGTAGAGCCAGAGAAGCCGCCTCGAGGAATCCCGTTTATCATGCTTGAGCGCACTATTACGCCGCCTGAAAAGCCACCGCATAAAACTGACCCGCCGCCTGTTGTCGATGAGCCGATGCCTCCAAGCTTAACCGATTGGGCATCCTCCGAAGGAATTCCTACCTTCAACTTTATTCAACCCGCGAACAACGATTTGTTTGGTAACCAAGGTGGAGAAAAGACAGGTATTGGCGAACGCGAATATATGCCGTTGACCGAAATACAGCCTAATTACCCTAAAACTGCGCTCGTTCGCGGTATCGAAGGTACTTGCGTCGTGATCTACACAATCACTAAAACGGGTTCCGTTGAGGATGTGCGAGTGGACGAATCGAGGTGTACTTCCAACCTCTTTCACTCCTCAGCCATGAAGGCTGCGAACAAGTTTAAATATGCACCCCGTATTGTTGATGGAGAGACTATCGAAGCCCAAAACGTGACAAAGCTGTTCCGATTTTCCATCACACAGTGACGATGGGAAACGCCGGTGCAGCTGCGGTTACCCCAGGCTGCCTGCATCGGCGATATTTACAAGTGCCATTTATAGATCAACACATTCAATATCTGAGTAGAAACCTTGGTACGGATCAACCATTTAACAGTGCAACCTGTTACATGATTGGTTACAGGTCGATTAAACGTACCCTTTTACTAATCTCTCGCTATTTTTATATATTTATCAAATCCTTAGCGATAGCCCACTCAGCCATTTACCCTCGGCTTGTTGCAAACCTTGTAACGACACCATATTAACGTGTTGTTCTTACTCCCTAAAAAGTATACTTGCCAGCCGGATCGCAAGATGCGGCGGAAGAATTTGCTCGCCCCTTTGTATATTGAAGGTCGAGTGCAACCAGGGACAACGCCTCCATTGAATAGCACGCTCATTAAAGAAAAGTTCGGCACCTATGGTGTCGATGTTCTTGTACAGGAACCTCACTTGAGAATAGCCAGTCTTTACAGTCTGGTTGAAGATCAGCGTGTTACCCGATCTCTTGCGATTGTCGACTACATCGATCAGGAAGCACCACAAGTCACTACCATTCACCATCGCATTACTGCGGGTGGATCCATCGGACAGAGTTTTGTTGACGAAGGGTTCGAGGTTGTCAAGAAGACCGAAGCCCTGGTTGAATTACCGGCCAATGAAGATTTCAGTTCGCTGTATAAAATGATGCGTTTGCTCCAACCTGCGGCACTTGCCTTTCACACCTATTTATTAAACGTGCGAAAGAACGACGACTGGATTGTCTACGCGCGAGTGACCGAAGTTCATAGCCCGGAGCACCTTGGCATTAAACAGCTTGTTGAGCGCTTCGGCGACTCGGCCTATTTTCGTCAGGAACATCCACGCTCAGCCGATGCTATGCGACACTTTCGTGGCTTCATTAGCCAACACGTCGAACCTGTCCGTCTCTAGCTATTTATTAGAAATGGCTTTTCAAACAACTTTACTACTCCTGGAGCGTCGTCATTAACGCTTACGAACAAAAAAAACTGGAAAAACGTCTGCGACGAAAAACCGGTAAAGCTATTGTCGATTACAACATGATCGAAGAAGGTGATCGGGTGATGGTGTGTTTGTCGGGTGGTAAAGACTCCTACACAATGTTGGACATGCTCATTCACTTGAAGCGTGCGGCTCCCATTAACTTCACGATAGTCGTGGTGAATCTCGACCAGAAACAACCGGGCTTTCCGGCCCACGTTCTTCCGGAGTATCTCGACAATTTGGGGGTTGAGTATCACATTGAAACTCAGGACACCTACTCTATTGTGATGGACAAGATTCCTGAAGGTCGCACATTGTGTTCGTTGTGTTCACGATTGCGTCGGGGCATTTTGTATCGTGTGGCCGAAGAACTCAAAGCTACCAAAATTGCGTTGGGCCACCACATGGACGATATGGTTGAAACGCTATTCCTCAACATGTTTCACGGCTCTCGCCTTAAATCTATGCCGCCAAAACTTATTAGCGACAACAAAAACAACATAGTGATTCGACCACTGGCGTATTGCCGGGAAAAAGACATTGCCCGTTATTCGGCCATACGCGAATACCCTATTATCCCGTGCAATTTGTGTGGCTCGCAGGACAATTTGGAGAGAGTTAAAATTAAGTACATGTTGCGTGCCTGGGAAAAAGAATCGCCAAACCGTGTAGTCAGCATATTCAAATCTATGACACGTGTGTCTCGTAGTCACTTGTTCGATAGAAGTCTGTACGATTTTGAGGGACTCAAAGTCGGCCAGGAAAATTTACCGGAAGAACTTGATACTGCGTTTGACAGAGAGTCGGTTAAACAAGCTTTGTAGCAAACGGTCACCACTGGCTCGAAGAGTGAAACAGGATGCCGCTCCATTGATGAGCACCCAGGCGATTGATGTTGCCACAAGAATAATTTGCTACCTAGTCCCTTTTTTCAATGCCAATACATCAATCCGATGACCAGTTCATGGGCAGCAGTGGGTTTAAGACGTTCAAACACTTGCAATGCCCAGTCGGAATGCTGTTCAATTATAAGACGCATTTGTTGAGACCGACATGTTCACTTTTCGCCTTGCTACACTTGAAGAAATTGACGCTCTGACTAATCTTATTAGTGAGTCGGCGCTGAGGCTGCAAAGCGGCGACTATTCGCGCGCACAAATTGAAGGTGCGCTTGGTACAGTGTTCGGCGTTGACACGCAGCTTATAAAAGACAACACGTACTACGCGGTCGATGGTGAAGGCACACTGGTTGCTTGCGGCGGCTGGAGTAAGCGTCACACCCTGTTTGGTGCCGACGCTGCTAAAACCGAGCCGGACAAACTTCTGGATCCTTCTACAGATGCTGCCAGAATTCGGGCCTTTTTTGTTCATCCAGATTTCGCTCGTCGCGGGATTGGTAACGAACTCATCAGTCGTTGTGAACAAGCCGCTCATGCGCTTGGTTTTGCTCGCATGGAGCTTGTGGCCACGCTGTCCGGTGAGCGGCTTTACGCAAGTGTTGGCTACGAGGCGCTAAAACATTACACGCTGGATCTTGTGAACGAAGAGACCATGCCTGTTGTCAGTATGGGTCGAACTCTCTAAAACGGCCCGGCCCTTGTCAGTACCGGAATCACCGCAATTCCTCCCATACCCCTTATCAAGAGCCGGTCTTAGCGTGCCCGGA
>QIGP01000164.1 GCA_003228965.1 Gammaproteobacteria bacterium | reverse complement strand
GTTTTCAGGCGGTAGCCGATTGGTCGGAAAATCGCTGCCAAGCATGATGTCACCAACGGCTGCAATGGTAATTGGTTTTTTAGGCGGCGGGGGCGGTGGTGGAGTGGGTAATACAACATCGGGTGGCACTGCGACAGATTCTGGAGTTGCGGCTGCCGGTGGCGTGCCTGGAGTTGGAGAGGGCTCCGGAGCTGACGGTGCTGTAGCACACGCACCGAGGCCGAGAGTCAGGAGAATTACCGTCAGTTTACCAAAAATGCGTTTCATAACTGTTGTCGTGCTCCAAAAACTATTTTCGAACTTTCAAAATGAGAACGTCTATATTCGCACGGCGCAGTGTCGACCGCATGTTCTCAAACGCAGCGAAGTCAGTGCTTGGTCCGACGTAAACGCGGTACCAGATTTCCTCTTCTTTAAGCACTACCTGTTGAATATTTGATTCAATGCCCTTGAAAGCAAGCTCTGCTTTGCGCCGATCGGCGTCGACAAATTTTCGAAACGAACCCGCTTGCAGAATATAGTTGGCGGGCTTGCCGGGTGCCTCGGCCGGTCGAGTGGGACGGCGGGTTGAAGGCTTGGCGACCACCGGCTGATTGTTTTCGTCGGCAACCACGACTTCGAAATCGGGAAGAATGTCGTAAAAGTCGTAGTTGCTTTTAACGGGCGCTGGCTTCACAGGAGGCGACTTGGCGGCTGGTTCCGGCGTGTTCTCTTGTACTGTAACCACTCGCGCTTCACTTTCAATGCTGCTTTGAGGCGCTACGGCGCTATTGGGAATGGGTCGATTCGGCGACTCAATTTCAGCCGGACGCATTTGTAAATACAGCGCCAGTGCGGCAACGAGGCCCAGACCAAAACCTGAAGCAAGAAACATCCACGGCGACGAGCCTGGCGTTCCTTTCGCAGGTTTTTTCTTGCGTTTGTAGTCTCGTGCCATAGTTAGGTTACGTAATTTTCTGTTTAGGTACTCGCGTTCGGGTAGCGACTTGAAGAGTACGCTACTTGCACATGGCGCACACGGTTCAATCGTGGCGTTTTGTCACGCTGTTGTTACATTCGGGTTGGCGCGCTTACACCAATCAGTTCGAGACCGTTGCGAATAACAAGCGCCGTTGCGTTTGCGAGGGCAAGCCTTGCGTCGCGTAACTCTCGTTCGTCGCACAGTACCCGGCAGGCACCGTAAAAACTGTGGAAGCCTGCCGTAAGTTCACGCAAATAATTCACCACAGTCTGTGGCGCATGGTTTTTGGCGGCCAGCTGAATAATTTCGGGATAACGTGACAGCAAGGTCATGAGGGCATCTTCTTTGGCGTGAGTTAAAGCGTCCAAGTGTTTCAGGCCATTGTCCTGATCCCACGGGGCAGATTTCAAATCGACGTGTTGAAAAATGCGGTGCACTCGAGCGTGGGCGTATTGCACGTAGAAAACCGGGTTCTCTTCGCGGCTTGTTTTGGCAAGTTCAAGGTCGAAATCGAGGTGCTGATCGTTAGAGCGCGAGACGTAAAAAAAGCGCGCTGCATCGTTACCCACTTCTTCGCGTAGTTCCCGAAGAGACACAAACCCACCGGAGCGGGTCGACATTTGCATGCGTTGCTGGCCGCGGTAAAGCGTGACGAACTGCATAAGCCGTACCTGCAAACTCTCAGGAGGTTCGCCCATCGCTTCCAAGCCTGCGCGTACACGCGACACGTAGCCGTGGTGGTCGGAACCGAGAATGTCGAGCAATATGTCGAAACCGCGCTGGCGTTTGTTCAGGTGGTAGGCGATGTCGGAGGCAAAATAGGTGTAGGCACCGTTAGCACGACGTACTACACGGTCTTTGTCGTCGCCGTAGTCGGTAGCTTTGAACCAAAGCGCACCGTCTTTTTCAACAACGCTTTTGTTAGCTTGCAGTTTTTCAAGGGCTTCTTGCACCATGCCGCTGCGGGTCAGTGAGCGCTCGGAAAACCATTCATCGTAAACGACACCAAACTCTTCGAGATCTTGTTTAATGTCGTCGAGAATGGCGTTGAGTATCATGTCTTGCACGAGTGCGTAGTCGTCGCCAAGCAGTTCGTGGGCACGGACACCCATGGCGTCGATGTATTTGTCTTTGTCGCCGCCGTCTGGTTCGTCAGGCGGAAGGTCTTGTAACACCTCTTCGACCGTACGGTGGAAGCGATCGCCGTGAGCTTCCTGAAGATCTTTGGCAATGTCCAGAATGTAGTCGCCGCGGTAACCGTTGGTTGGAAATGCAACGGCTTCGCCACGCTTGGCAAGATAACGAAGCCACAGGCTGACGGCGAGAATGTCCATTTGTCGGCCGGCGTCGTTGACGTAGTACTCGCGGTGGACGCAATAACCGGCGGCTGCCAGAATATTAGAAATGCTGGCGCCATAGGCGGCGAGTCGCCCGTGGCCGACGTGCAGCGGGCCGGTTGGGTTTGCCGAGATAAATTCGACCAACACTTTTTCTCTCGAATTGGCAGGGGCGTGTCCGAATTGGTCGCCCTGCTCCAGAATGTCGTGGACGACTTGTTGGGTCACAGTCGAAGCCAGGCGGAAATTGATGAAGCCGGGTCCTGCGATTTCAACGGCAGTAATCTGCGTGGACTCAGGAAAATGCTCAACAATTAGCTCGGCCAGTTTGCGCGGTGGCATGCCCGCTTTTTTGGCCAAAGTCATGGCAATGTTGCTGGCCAGGTCGCCGTGCTGTGGGTCGCGCGTGCGCTCAACATTCACTGTGGCTGGCACTTCAAATGAAGCTGAGCCTGCGTCGTTGATGGTTTGCAGAGCTTGGCTTACTAGTTGAGCTATATCGTTCTTCACGGGAGATTCTTCTCTGGTCTGACTGGATGTTACTGATGGCCAGCAAGTCTACCTGAAGCGGGCTTCGGGTTGAACGCGAAATCGGCAGGTCACCGTGAAAGAAGCGGTGAAAAAGTTTAGAACAGTTCCTGAGGATCGACGTCGAGCGACCAGCGTACGCCTTGAACCGGTGGCGACTCGTGCAGAAACTGACTGAGCCCCCGGAGAATGTGGTTGAGCGAACCCCGTTTAGTTGACTGGACTAACAATTGACCGTGAATTTTGCCCCCGCGTCGTGCCATGGGAGCCGTTACCGGGCCGTACAGTTCAATGCCCAGTCGTTTCGCTTCGTCACGTACGTAGTGGTGGGCCGCGGAGAGGAAATTTATGGTTGTTTGCTGCTGTTTGCTGTGGGCCCGGACCATGGCCAGATAACTAAAAGGCGGCCAGCGCGTTAACTCTCTTTCAGCCAGAGCTGCAGTGGCGAAGGCGTCGTAGCCTTCGTGAACCAGGTGTTGCAGCAGCGGATGTTCGGGCATCGACGTTTGAATGAGAACCCGCCCGGGCTTTTGTGCTCGCCCGGCACGTCCTGAGACTTGCACAATTAGCTGCGCCAGTTTTTCCGTGCTGCGAAAATCGACACCAAAGAGACCCTGGTCGGCGTTAAGAATGACCACCAGAGTTACGTTAGGAAAATGGTGACCCTTTGCCAGCATCTGGGTGCCAATAAGAATTTTCACCTCGCCACTGTTTACTTTGTCCAGAAAAGCTTCCAGTTGCGGTCTGGACCGAACAACGTCCCGGTCCATGCGAGCAGCGGGGTAGTCGGGAAATTGTTCAGCCAGGTATTCTTCGACGCGTTCAGTACCTTGGCCTACCGGCTTGAGTTCGCTCTCGCAGTTGGGGCACTCGTTGAGTACCGGCTGCAGGCGAGCGCAGTGGTGACAGCGTAGCGAATGACTGTCCTGGTGGTACGTTAGGTGGGCGTCGCAGTCTGGACAGTCGGCAATCCAGGCGCATTCGTTG
>QIGP01000106.1 GCA_003228965.1 Gammaproteobacteria bacterium | reverse complement strand
CCCTTCGGGCTCGCAATGACGTAGCTCTTTAGGGCAATGACGTAAACCCTTTGGGCTCGCAATGACGTAGCTCTTTAGGGCAATGGCGTAAACCCTTTGGGCTCGCAATGACGTAGCTCTTTAGGGCAATGACGTAAACCCTTTGGGCTCGCAATGGCGTAAACCCTTTGGGTACTCAATATGCGAATTCACAGGTTCGGAGGGGCCCTTAAACCCTTCCGTCCGGGGCTACGGCCCTAACGGTATAAAATCCGACTGGCCGCGCTTCGTTCATGTAGTATGTGCCTGCCCGCAAAACCCCGCCATTGCGGGGTTTTGTTTATGAAGTGAGTTAACTATGAGCCAAACGTCTACACCTAAGTTTAAACGCATTCTCCTCAAGCTTTCCGGAGAAGCTCTTTTGGGTGACGTCGATTACGGCATCGACCCCAACGTCATCAAGCGTATTGCCAATGATATTAAAGAAGTCACAAGCTTGGGTATCGAGGTGGGTGTTGTTATTGGTGGCGGTAACATCTTCCGCGGCGCTGGCCTCGCGCGGTCTGGCATGGACCGGGTAACAGGCGATCACATGGGCATGCTCGCTACTGTAATTAACTCTCTGGCTCTTCAGGACGCTCTGGAGAGCGCTGGGGCCTACGCGCGAGTCATGTCTGCACTGTCGGTGCACGACGTGTGCGAAGACTATATTCGTCGCCGCGCCATTCGACACCTTGAAAAAGGTCGCGTCGTCATATTTGCGGCTGGAACGGGTAATCCGTTCTTTACTACCGACACGGCCGCTGCGTTGCGCGCTACCGAAATTGGAGCCGACTTGTTGTTGAAGGCGACCAAGGTCGACGGCGTGTATTCGGCCGACCCCATGAAAGATTCAACGGCGATTCGTTACGATTCGCTGTCTTATACTAAAATACTTGTCGATGACCTTCGAGTCATGGACGCGACGGCCATCGTTATGTGCCGTGACAACGACCTGCCTCTGGTAGTATTCAACCTGTTTAACTCTGGCGACTTGCTGAAGGCCGTTAAGGGCGAACCCGTCGGCACGCGAGTGACCAACGAGGGTAAGAAGGGGAACCATTAGATGATTAACGATATTAAGAAAGACGCCGACGACCGCATGAGTAAAAGTGTGCAAGCGCTAAAAGGTGTGCTGAAGAAAATTCGCACGGGCCGTGCCCACGTTAGTCTGCTCGATCAGATTACGGTGGAGTACTACGGGTCTCAGGTACCTTTATCGCAGGTGGCTAACGTCGCCGTTGACGATGCGCGCACCTTGAGCGTAACTCCTTGGGAAAAGCCGATGGTGTCACTGGTTGAAAAAGCCATCATCAACTCTGACCTGGGACTTACTCCCAACAGTGCCGGCATGGTGATTCGGGTACCACTACCACCGTTGACCGAAGAACGCCGCAAAGACATGATCAAACTTGTTAAGCACGAAGCTGAACAAGGCAAGATCGCCATTCGCAACGTTCGTCGTGACGCTCTGCATAGCGTTAAAGAATTGTTGAAAGAAAAAGAAATTGGCCAGGACGACGATCACCGGGCTCAGGAAGATATGCAAAAAATCACCGACGCCCGAGTTTCCGAAATCGATGCTGTGCTTGCCGATAAGGAAACGGAGCTGATGGAGTTTTAGATTTTCTAAAACTGCTGAGGCAACCACTAATATGGCAACCGCTACCGATGACGCTACGAGTGAAGTTAAACCGACTCACGTCGCGATTGTCATGGACGGTAACGGTCGTTGGGCACAGGCCCGCGGCAAACGTCGAACAGCAGGTCACCGTGCGGGAGTGGCTACTACCCGAAAAATTGTTGAACGCTGCGGTGAACTGGGTATTAAAGTACTCACTTTGTTTGCGTTTAGCAGTGAAAACTGGAACCGGCCTGAAGACGAAGTCGGCGTATTGATGACACTGTTCATCGAAGCGCTTGGTCGAGAAGTTAAAGATCTCCACCGCAAAAACGTGTGCCTTGAATTTATCGGTGAGCGCGAGCGACTTTCAGAGAAACTACAGCGAAAGATCCGTGAGAGCGAGGAATTGACGGCGGGAAACGGCGGGCTAAAGCTTTACATCGCTGTGTCCTACGGTGGTCGTTGGGATATTTGCCAGGCGGCAAGAATGGTCGCGGAACGCGTTGCCGACGGTTCGCTTGCAGCGGCAGATATCACCGAGCAACACATCCACGATCATATGGCTTTGGCGCAAGTGCCCGATCCGGATTTATTCATACGTACGGGTGGGGAAAAGCGCATTAGCAATTTCCTGTTGTGGAACCTGGCCTATGCCGAGCTGTACTTTTCTGACCGACTATGGCCCGATTTCGATGCCCCCGCACTGGACGATGCACTGAGTTTTTACGCATCGCGTAAGCGACGTTTCGGACGAGTTCCTGACACCCACGGTCCGACTCGAAGCGAAGTTGGCTGATGCTCAAAACGCGTATCATCTCGGCCGTTACCATGGTCTTTCCACTCATTATTTTATTAGTGTTCGCGCCACAACCCATTCCGCTCATCCTTGGGCTACTGCTCTATACATTGGCGTCCTGGGAATGGTCGCGCGTCGTACCGTCCGTAACGCAGGGTGGCCGTATTGGTATAACGCTCGGCTATGTAGCGCTCATGTTGTTGGTGGTTTTTGCCATTCACAAAGCAAACGCTCCAGGCGGTGATCTTTATTTTATGGCGCTTGGTGCGCTGTTGTTAGTGACTATGATTTGGTGGGTGGCTGCCACCGCATGCGTTTTCCGTTTTCCGTTTACACCACCAAACTGGCTCATTGTTGTCACCGGAGCCCTTATAATTGTGCCGGCCTTTGCCGTGCTGGCCCAGGCCAATTCGGTGCAATGGTGGCACCCGGCCAAGCTGCTCATATTCACCTTTTTGCTGGTATGGGCCGCGGACATTGGGGCGTACTTTGTCGGTAAGTCCATCGGTAAGAACAAACTTGCTCCCCTCGTTAGTCCGGGTAAGACCTGGGAAGGGCTTATTGGTGGGTTGATATTGGCGTTGTTGGTAGCCGCAGGGATTGGTCTGGCTTTTGACCAGGACCTCGTACGACTGTTGCCGTTGGTGGTAATTGTGGTGCTGGCGTCGGTCGTAGGAGATCTTACGGTCAGTCTGTACAAACGTCACGCGGGCATCAAAGACATGGGAAAGCTGTTTCCGGGGCACGGCGGAGTACTTGACAGATTCGACAGTTTTTCGGCGGCAGCGCCGGTTTTACATGGTCTGGTGGCCATTTTTAGTGTTCTGCCAGCAAGCTAACCGCCTTAATCTGATGGACCAGATTGGAAGTTGCAGGGAACCAACACTGTAGCTCAGGGTCGTTATTAATATCTGGCGCTGTTCGATCTTCGCGGTACAATTCGGAGATTAATTAATCGGCATACGGCGACCATTGCAGAATGGGTCGTCATCGCAATTTTGGAGTTCGGGTACCTTGGATATCGTCAGTCTTTTACAAACAGTGCTGTTTGCGTTGCTCGCCATCGGTATTTTGGTCACCGTTCACGAATACGGTCATTACATCGTGGCCAAGAAGCTCGGCATCAAAGTGCTACGGTTTTCCATTGGTTTTGGCAAACCGATTTGGCAGCGTACCGCGGGCGAGGACAATACCGAGTACGTGGTGTCGCGCTGGCCGCTGGGTGGTTACGTCAAAATGCTCGACAGTCGCGACTGTGACGTTGCGCCTGCCGAAAAGCATCGCGCTTTCAATCACCAGCCTGTGTTCAATCGAATCTTAGTGTTACTTGCCGGACCTGCATTTAACTTCATGCTCGCGATTCTCTTTTTCTGGATA
>QIGP01000278.1 GCA_003228965.1 Gammaproteobacteria bacterium | reverse complement strand
CACCGCTTGATGGTTTTTCGCTCACTATGGCGCGGCCATTTGCGCCGATCCCCCTTGAGCCATAGCTACGGCTATGTCCCGGCGGGCGATCGGCGCAACTGCCCACACCACAGCGGCGATAAATTCCATCAACTCATGAATAATGCAGGCTAGGACGGACGTACTAGTGGCGGCACCGACACTCTGAGGTAGACTGGCTGTTAACCGTATACTGACGGAGGAAGGAACGTGCAAGCACTCGTCGCCGACGACCACCCCATTTTCCGAGAAGGCCTTTGTCTAATGCTATCTCGGTTGTTCGACGATATTGACGTGCTGCAAGCAGGCGATTTCGCAGGCGTGCGCGATGCATTAAAGATAGCACCCACGCCCGATTTAATGATCGTCGATTTGTTTTTCCCTGGGTTCGACTTCAAAACTGACCTGGCTTCGCTTAGACAGAAATTGCCATTAACGCCTATCGTGGTAATTTCTATGTTGCGCGACGGCGATGTTGTTAAAGAAATAATGAATCTTGGTATTAACGGATTTATTTCTAAAGCCGTGAAACCAGAAAATATCTCGACCGCTTTGGTGGACGTTATGGAAGGCGAAACCGTGGTTCTACGATCGTCGAACAGTCTTTGGTCAAATACAGAAGAACACGTTCAAAAGGACCCTCTTGCCCACCTGTCACCCCGACAACTCGATGTTTTGCGGTTGATTACCAAGGGCCAATCCAACAAAGAAATTGCTCGCGAGCTAAACCTGTCCCCCTACACCGTCCGCATTCACGTCTCCGCTATGCTCAAAGCGCTAGGAGTTGGCTCACGGGCTGCAGCGGCATCACTTGCCGCCACTCATGGTTTTAGTTGAATCGCGGTGGTCTTGGCACTGCGGATAACGATTTTGGGCCGGTCGGCCTCTTTAGAACCTGGTGCTTTTACCCCGGCGATTTGATATCGAAAGCGACCATCCAGTTTTTGGTACATACTGCCCGACGCGTCTAGAATCACCTCTACTGCGTCCTCGACACCGACCTCACTGGCGTCAAGTTCTACGAGCAGGAACCCATCTGGCTTCTCTGGCACTGTATCGAACGACGCGCTAATGTGATATTGCTTCGGTCGTCTCAGCATGCAAATGGCTCAATCAAACCCCACCTGCAAATCTCCTGCACTCAACGCTTGATCGTAAAAACCGTTATTGATTTCTGCGTAGCTTTGCATTTGATTTTGAGCTGTGCTGGAACCGGCGGAACCAATTTCAAACGAAAACACCCGCGGACGAGACTCTGCCAATGACACCCACAAGTTATCGGTTAACTTGGCGCCATCGGATTCCGCGTCTGTAATCAATAGAACCGCGCGAGTACCCTCACGTTGCAGAAGCTCTCTACTTGAATACAGTAGTGAACTTTCGACGTTGCTTGAGGAAAATTTTCGGCCTGAGTTGACGATGGCGCTCAATACAACTCCTGTATCACCACTCCAGTCGTCCAACAGAAATTTTTAATCCGGGTCGCTAAACGATTGCAAGTTAACTTCTTCGCGCCCGGCGTGAACTCCGGACGCAAATGCTTTCATGGTCTGATCAATGACATCGTAGAACAGGCCAACGCTACCGCTTGTATCCCATACAAAGATGATTGACCGAGGTAGTTCAAAGAGCTTTACGAAATAACGTCCAGGAGAAACATCGAGCTTGAGCTCAATGCCGGTATGCGTTCCAACCCCTGTCTCAAGCACAGTACCCGGTATTGGCAATACGGGCGTTAAACCCAAACTGCTGCCCAAGCGGCACGTACGCTACCAACTCCGGCAGTCTTTTGGGGAGTGTTATCGATACGTTACTTAGCTTATTTTCACTGACCTCCAGTGGATCTAACTGAGTCATTGTCAACTTATACAAACCAGACCCTGCAGGCCGTGAGCGAACGCGCACTTAATGACCTCCGGGCAACAACTCACCCTCAAAAACCACTGCGTCATCTTCCTTGGAACTTCTTATTGCGCCTGCGCGGTCGAGCGCAAGGGCCATCTTGCCCCCACTCGCAGGCTGTCCTTCAATGCGCACCCTAGCGTGACCGGACAGGTAGCACCAATAGAAGTAGCCCGACACACAGTCGTTGGCCAATCGCCATTATGCAATCTGCCCGTCAAGCGCGGCTGCCAACAACATTGCCTGATCTATAGAGTTACCACTGCCTCAACGCCGTGCCTTCTGCACCACGCTGGAGTCCGACGTAGGGTTCATATTTTACATGCGTCAACACCGCTTCGAATACATCGATGGTATAGTCATCAACATACTTTTTTATGGCAGTATCAGCAGCCAAGCTTGAATTGGCTAATGCATGGGGGCTTAGAATACTGAGTAAACAGAAGGTAATTGAGAGTCTAAGAGAGAATACAAAGAACTTTGTAGAATGCGTCATAATAGCTGCCTGATTAGATTGAGTCTGCGTCTAAATCAATTTATTATTCCTGACTCGCAGTCTAGCGCAGCGGCCGACTAAGCAATCTAGTACGATCGCCCTAATTGCATCACAAACAACAGTGGCATAGCGTATTGCTATCGTTAACATCAAGGAACGTGCAATGAATTACAAATACGTAATTGTGCTTTTGAGCGCAGTCATCACCAATGCCAGCTGGGCCGCCCATATCGTTACGGAAACACGAGAGGGGTCGACGCGCATAGCACGCACCGACACCTATGCAAATGCGGCGGGCGATTTGCGCGTCGACGAACGAAGCTTTGGCTCGAGCTCAACAACATCAGATTCCGCCAGTGCAGGCAGTTCAGACACTGTGGTGGAGTATCACCTGGGGAAAATTGAAGACACCATGCTATATCAATCAAAAGGCAACGCCATCGTTGTACTTGAGGGCAAAACTTGCCGACGCATGACTGCAGATTCCAAGCCGCCTGTGCCGTTTAATGTACCCGGTGGAATGAGCTTGCCCGAAGCCAACGATAAAATGAAAGAGGCGATGAAAAAAGCCGGCTCCGCCATGGAAGAAGCGATGGCGCAAGCACGCAAAGACGGAATGACCGCGGAACAACAACGTCAGATCGAACAGTTCACCAAACCGTTCATGCAACCCCAGGAAATTATACCTGACGACACCCTTGAGATTTATGCACTTGGCGAGAAGGTGCAGGTTGGTAATTTCTCGGCCACAGGCTTTGGCGTTCGCGACCAAAACGGCGTTGAAAAACATCGGGTCTGGGTCGCGGCGGTAAGTGACGTTCCAGGTGCAAAACACGTGAGAAAAGCTATGCGTGCAATGTACGATACGACTACCGAATTTATGGAGAAGTTAGGAGGCGGCGCTCTTATGGATACAGGCCTCACTGCAATGTTTGAAAAACCTGAATTTGCGAACATGTACCCAGTGCGAATTGAAGATCTTGAATCTGGCGAAACAACCGATGTCATTGAGGCAAGTTCAGGTGGTAGTACCGAGTTCTATCCCGAGTGCGAAGTCAGAGATATGTTTGGTATGTAGTTCTAACTAGTGAAACGAATTAGACGAAACCTGGAAAAAGGATATTTAGATGATTAATCCCAAGCGAACTTTGGAACTACTACAGGGTGGTTTGTTTGACAACGAAAAGACCTGGAGCGAGTTTTTAAGTACAGCCGAAGACTGGAAGAAAACAGCCTTTCTGCTAACCGGCCCTCTAATCGTTCTTTCGGCCATAGCAGCCTACTTGGTAGGTTTCCTTGGCAGCAGCTCGTCGATTTTTTCACAATTTAGGCCAACACTCACATCGACTCTTGGCACTGTAATTACATCGACCATCGGCGCAGTCGTTTTTGCACTCGTAATTAGCGTACT
>QIGP01000043.1 GCA_003228965.1 Gammaproteobacteria bacterium | reverse complement strand
TTACAACCCCTTTGCCATCGGCATTGGGCTTGACGAGGATACCGCGGCCTTTATTCGTCCAGGCGACGATCTGGAAGTGGTCGGATCAGGCGGCATCACTATTCTTGACCCTACAAATTTAAGCCACTCGTCAATGGATCGGGCCAGAGCAAACGATCCAGTTAGCCTGATTGATGTAAAATTGCATATACTGGTCTCAGGCGGGCGTTTTGAAATAGCTTCACGACGCGCCTTTGCCGAATAGGCCGCATAAACAAAGAAGAAAACTCCAGAGTCTCGAAACAGACTTAACAAGATACAGCGTGGAATCGAGCAAGGGTTCGCTCAACAACTCGCTGTATCCTAGCCTGCATTATTCGTGCGGTCCGCCAAGCTCGCCATACGCAATGGCTCTTCACCGGGTGGCCAAAACCACTGGGTGATCTATCAGGGGATAAGCAATGCGAATCATTACAACCAACGTCTACGTCGGCCCGAACATGTACGCTCATTTTCCGGTCATCCGCCACGTGCTGGATCTTGGCGAACTGGAACAGTGGCCAACTGGAAAATTGGGCCCCGCTTTTATAGACCCGCTTTTGGAGGCACTGCCAGGACTGCACGATCACGGTTGTTCGTACCGTACACCGGGCGGCTTCGTGCGTCGTTTACGCGAAGATGAAGGAACGTGGCTCGGACATGTCATGGAGCACGTTGCCATCGAATTGCAAAACGTCGCTGGCATTGAAGTGACGTTTGGTCGCACCCGATCTGTTGATGATGCTCCCGGCCAGTACAACATGGTGTTTGAATATACCGACGAACGCGTTGGTCGCGAAGCCAGCCGATTAGCGTTGAGCTTGTTGCACCATCTGCTCCCCGAAAATCTCCGCCCTTCTGACGCCCCGGACAAAAACTGGGACTTCACCTCCGAACGAGACGAATTCATCCGCTACGCTCAGCGAAGGGCACTCGGGCCCAGTACGGCATCGTTGGTAGCGGCGGCCGAAGAACGCGGTATTCCGTGGTTACGACTAAACGACTACAGCCTGATTCAATTTGGCCACGGCCGTTATCAAAAACGCATTCAGGCAACGTGCACAGGTAACACCAGCAACATCGCTGTAGATTTGGCTTCAGACAAAGAAGAAACCAACGAAATTCTTCGCGATTTGGGGCTGCCTGTACCCGTTCAACATCTTGTACGCACAGACAGTCGTGCACGTCGTGCTGCAGAGCGCATCGGCTTTCCTGTGGTGGTCAAACCACTCGACGCCAACCACGGACGCGGTGTTTCAATTAACCTGACCACGGCTGACGAAGTAAGCGAAGCGTACGAAAAAGCCAAAGAGCACAGCCGCTCGGTTCTCGTTGAGAGCTTTATTCAGGGGCTGGACCACAGGTTGCTGGTCGTCAACGGCGAACTGGTGGCTGCGGCAAAACGCATGCCCGGCCACGTACGCGGCGACGGTAAACATACTGTTGAAGAACTCGTCGATATCATCAACCAGGACCCTCGTCGCGGAGTTGGCCACGAAAAAGTACTAACGCGCCTTGAGTTCGATCATCAGGCCGAGCGCCTGTTGGAACGCATGGATTACTCACGTACCACTGTTCCGGCTGTCGATGAAGTTGTGTTTCTTCGATCAACTGCCAATCTGTCAACAGGAGGAACGGCAATCGACGTTACCGATTCTGTGCACCCGGATATTCGCGAAATGGCCATCCGCACCGTACGCGCCATTGGACTGGACGTAGGCGGCGTAGATTTTCTAACTACGGACATTTCCAAATCTTACCGTGAAACTGGCGGAGCAATTTGTGAGGTTAACGCAGGTCCCGGCTTTCGAATGCACGTAGCACCTAGCGAGGGCACGCCCAGAGATGTGGCAGGTCCAGTGATTGAAGGTCTTTTCCCTCAAGGCTCACCAAGTCGAATTCCGATAGCCGCGATCACAGGTACCAACGGCAAAACTACGACCTCACGCATGCTGGGGCACATACTTAAACTGAGTGGCTACACGGTAGGTCTGACGTCCACCGATGGTGTCTATATCGACGGCAAGCTTTCGGTACCTGGTGACATGACCGGGCCGATTTCGTCTCGTATGGTGTTACGCGACCCGGCCGTGGATGCCGCTGTGCTCGAATGCGCACGTGGCGGTATGTTGCGGGGCGGCCTTGGCTTTTCCGAATGCAACGTAGCCACGTGCCTGAACGTTTCCGCAGACCATCTTGGGCAAAAAGGCATCAATACACTCGACCAACTAGCTGAGCTCAAACGCGTGCCCGTTGAAGTGGCCAAGGATGCGGTCGTACTTAACGCCGACGATCCTTATTGCCTAAAAATGGCGGACTACACACAGGCGAAGAAACTGTGCTACGTCACCATCAACGCTTCGCACCCTCTGGTTAAACAACACATCAAAGCGGGCGGTCAGGCCTTTGTGCTTGAGCAAGGTATGAATGGACACATGATCACCATTTACGACGGTGACACACACATTCCAATGCTCTGGACGCACCTGATTCCAGCCACTGTAGAAGGTAAGGCCATACACAACGTGCAGAACGCTATGGTCGCTGCGGCACTTGCCTACAACATGGATGTTAATCTAACCAATATCCAGCAGGGTCTGCGAACGTTCGATACGTCGTTTTTCCAGGCCCCGGGCCGCATGAATATATACGACGAGCACGCCTTCAAAGTCATTCTCGACTACGCCCACAACCCTGCCGCAGTTAACGCCATTTGTGATCTTGTCTCCCGTTTTGATATCGACGGCCGCAAAACCGTGGTACTGGCCGCCCCGGGCGATCGTCGCGACGAAGACATTGAAGCCATTGCTCGCCTTGCTGCCCCTCATTTCGATCACTTCATTTGCCGCCGTGACGACGGGCTTCGGGGCCGCGACGCCGACGAAGTGCCACTTATGCTCAAACGCTCACTGATAGCGTCGGGTGTCGATGAAACTAAAATTGAAATGGTCCCCGATGAAACTGAAGCTACGCGACGAGGCCTGGATATTTCAAAGCCTGGCGATCTCCTCCTTGTACTTGGCGACAACATTCACCGTACCTGGAAACAGATTATCTACTTTGACAGTGGCCATGAAGGGGAAACCACCGCATCGGCCGGGCCGGCTCCTCTGTCACTTCCCGATGAACTTGGCTTTGATTTAGACGACAAGCTTGAAGTCATCCAGGACGAACGTGGCGTGCGACTTGCACGTGAAGCTGGTGATTAAGCCTGAATTTTCGTTCAAGTCATGAGTAGTTAGAATGATCAAACTCGACGCCCGGCGACTGACCGGTATCAATGTAATCTGGAAGCAAATCGGCGCCGTGGTCGATGTGCGCTTGAACGACGACGAAAATATCGCCGATGTCATGGCCAGTTGGAACACCCATTGCCGACTTATGCTCGACGCACTTGATTGGACAGATGAACAGTCTATCGGCTGCCCAATGCATTCCGGCGTCGCACTTGCCCTTTCGGCACCCGTAGACTCTCTCTACGCCGCCGTCGAGGCAGCTGAGTGGATTTACCGTACGGTAGAACAGGAAACGGCCGTTTTCAACGATACCGAAATAGCGGCTCGCGACGATGAAAGCCAGGCTCCTTTAAACGACTTCCATGTAGAAGTGGCGCGTCTTAAAGAAGTCATTCAGGAGGAACGCGACCTTGATCTACGTCAACTGTTCGAGCAGGCAAGTAACCACGGCGCCACCGTTCTTAGCGACGACGACGAAGCATCCATAGGCCTTGGACGCTACTGTATCACCTGGCCCGTTGGCCAACTGCCCTCTTCAAAAGCACTGTCCTCGATAGACTGGTCGGCAGTCAGGGACATTC
>QIGP01000066.1 GCA_003228965.1 Gammaproteobacteria bacterium | reverse complement strand
CGGTTTTGACCGAAGCAAGATCGTATTCGTTCACTTCCATGATTACCCGGTAACCTGTTAACGGCGCTAGCACAAACAGAACCTGACCCTGTTTAACGGGTGCGTCGAGTGCTTGACTTAGATCTCCGCTAATCACTACGCCGGTGTACGGCGCGTGCATTTTCGCACGACTGATTTGTGCGTTCACCAAACCTAGCTCAGCGTCGATTTGCTCCATACGTGCACGAAGCACGCTTATCTGATTGCGATCACGTTTCGCCAGCGCTTCCTGATACTCAACCTGTCTCGCACCGCGCAGACTACGCCATTTCTCAGCTTCAAGCTCAAGATCTCGACTATCTATAGTAGCCAGTAAGTCACCTTCTTTAACGTCGTCTCCAGGGCGCACGTGTGTCGACTCGATGTAGCCGTCAATTGCGGCAACCACGACCCGCTGTTCCTCACTGATCAACTCGGCCTGCGCTGTAACACGATGAGTAGACGGTATAAAGGCGGCAGCAGTGATAATTGCCGCGACAACAAAAGCCCAAAAACCAAATCGACCGCGCAGGCGTTTCTCAATACTCTTACGACTACGGCCTGCCCACGCGTTCAGCGAGCCTCGAGCTGAATAAATAAGAGCGGTAGATTCAGCCAGAAGTACGACTGCTTCATTGAAGAGTCCTGTTTGTGCCTGGTTAAAACTGGACTCTCTCCCAATTTCAATCACTATGCCCAAACGAACGTTTTCATGTTCAGCCGTTACGGTGTAAAAACGAGCGTTGGGATGAGATTCACCCAGGCGTTGATGGGCACGGTCAATAGCCACTACTTGCTTCTCCGCAGGATATTCGATAGCGGCGTGTTGGTCGGCGGCTTCTTCTATAGCGTCTTCAAGACGGGTAGCGAAACGAGAACGCCGATCGAAGTCCGGCAATCCGGAAACGGCAACAAGTTGCATACGTCCGCTACGCGTGACACCGATGCTGACCCGGTGGCACTCACAACGTTGAACCAACATGTCCGCAGTGGATTTCAAAAGTTCTGAAATTGATTCTTGCTGAATTGCGTTCTTAAGCAGGTCCAGCAACACAGGTGCCCGTTCCTTTTGACTGTTTGCTTCACGCTCAATCAGTGTCGTGAACCAGTTGGATCCCCATTCAATAAGGTGCTGAACGGCTTTTTGCTGAGGTAGTGCACGAGTAGCCAGGGCGACGCTTGCAACAGCGACTACTTGACCTCCAACTATAATTGGGCAGGCGACCGCATCACAGACCTGCCCTTTATTTCGTGTATAGCTAACCTTGGACGTAAGCTCGGACTTTCCGGACTTCAAAGCGGCAAGAGCCACGCCAGTTAAAACTTCTGCCGAGGCAACTGAGTCTGGCCAATGTGCATGTGCCTGCCCCAACTCACCCGTTTCTCCAACGGCAAACATAGCTCCCCGCATCACTCCCGCAATCATGCGGCATTGCCAATCAAGAAATTTCGGGGACAAGTCAGCGAGAAGGACGCCATGCGGCGAGTCGGTGTCAATCACCACGCGCAAACTACCTTGCTGCCGAACAGCAGTTACCTGCGGCATAGCCGCATCGGATCGAGAATTCGCTGATTGTAGTGTTGGACTAGATTGCACGGCTTGTTAGCGACCTTTTTACATAAAAGTTTGGTTCGGGGCATAATTTGCTCCCGCGGTCCATAGTCTGCAAAATTGTTCAACAGAGTGTTGTGATACTCGTACCAATTTGACATTTTCGTATAAATTCATAGGTGTCTTTAACCAGCAAATCACCAAAAACATCAGAATCAGCCGAATTTTCGATTGAAGCATCCAACATTTGGTCGGTATTTGAATTCTTGGAATCAAATACGGCACTGCAACCGTAAATATTAACGGACCATACTTAACATAATGTTTCGATTTGTCTACGACAAGTCTCTTTCAGACTGTGCTTGGGACATGGGGACGTGGCAGTGTAGATGGAATTCCTGTCACACCTCACTCTTCACACTTTGAAGTGGTCGGCAGAGAGTTAACTGAGCAAACCGTATAGCCTCTCTTCAGATTAGAACCTCTGACAACGTAAAAGGACTTGAGCTTCTTATCGCACACGGTAATTCGGGTTGGTCTTGCGTTGATCGTATTTTTCGCTTCTACGGAATACAACTATGTTTGCTCAGTCGTTATCGTAAGCAGCAATACTATACGCAGTTGATACAGCCAGAAATATCCAAAGAACATCGTAAATCCCAAACTCCAGGCCATATTCCAGAAAAGTCAACATGCCGGTAGCAGGATCAAGCATTGGCAATTGTACAAGGTATCCAGGATCTATATCGAGTTCGGCAAGTTCCACCTCGCTTAACGTCGCAAGCTCTTGCAACTCGTCGTTGTACATCACAAAGAAAGTAAGATAAATGTGCCAAAGCCTGCTCTGCACTATGCCGTGAAAGGAAATTACCTTAGAGCTGCCGATGTCCTACTTGCTCATGGCGCCAATCCAGACGTAGAAAGCGCAAAAGGTGTCACTCCATTTGAGACGGCTGTGAAGCTCTGTCATTTTGATATAGCGAGCCTGTTCATTAAAAACGGTGCAACTCCTGTTACGCAGGAATTTACCCCCGAACTGTTTAACGAAAATTTTGAGCGTTGCAAAAAATCTCGTTTCGAAATTGAAAAAAGCGACTCGTACGGCAACTTTCTGCAGGTTTATGCTGATACACAATGTAAAACCCGGCATTGTTGAAGCACAAAATCCGTGCGATTACATGGACCCGACTGTGGTAGATCAGCAACTCAAACCAGAGTCCTAGTGGAGCGAGGCACCATAGAATGTAAAGTACATTGCCAGTGCAAAACAAGCGATGAGAATAAATACCAGTACCCATACCCACTTTGGTGTCTTGTACTTTATTTCCGGCGTAAGCATGATTATTGGTTTGTAGTCGTCTGACAGTACTGTTTTACCCTTCGCACTGAAGACCAAATAGAGAATGTAGCCGTTTATTATAGTGCCGACTGGTATGCTCAACAGCCCCAAACCGGATAAAATACCGACAGGTATTCGTACCCACTTACTCAAAGTTCGTAACCCTCTTCCAACAATGAGCGATGCCACACCGAAAATTAAACAGAAAACACCCAAGCGAACACCAACGGCTTCTAAATCACCCAATGCGGAATCGGTCTCGCTAGACACTAGAAGCATGCCAGCTGCCGCCAACAGCATTGAGGCGCCACCAAAATAATATAGTACACCTATCGATTTGACGCTGGCTTCGTGCTTTATATGAGCTTCACGAATCGACACGCTTTCAGATTCGGCGCTGCTATCAAGCAGATTGGCGTTAGGTGCCTTATAAGGATTGTCGTTCATATCGACTTCGCGCTTGCAGAGAACTAAGAGTCAAGTCTACCCGTTTCTCATTTTTGAGCCAACGATTGCGGTACAACTACGGCAAGAAATGCGGCTAGAAGGGGTTAAATTTGCATCTATGGATCCAGAACAGCCTGGGGCACGGTCGACTCGACCCGCCAACACCAACAGACCCGCCACAATTGCCATATTCTTGATGAAATTTTGCAACTCGTGACCTCTTTGCAGGCCCTCCTCCATCGACCAAAAACCGTGCAAGACTACGTTTATAACAATGACCAAACCCGCCAATACAAGCGCAACTTCTTTAGTGTGGTAGCCAACAGCCAAAGCGATTCCCCCGCCGACCTCAAAAATAATAGCCAGTACGAGAAACATCGGAACAAGCACCATGCCGTGGGCTGCCATATAGTCGGCCGTGCCTGAGAAGCCGGTAATTTTTATCACTCCTGGTAATATGAAATACAGTCCCAGCAAGACTCTGCCTACC
>QIGP01000028.1 GCA_003228965.1 Gammaproteobacteria bacterium | reverse complement strand
GGGCACAGCTAGGTTACGACAAGCCATTTTTAGTCAGGTACGTTGACTACTTAACAGAGCTGGTGACGCTCGATTTCGGCCTTTCGGTTTCTTCCGGTGAACGCGTTTCACGGAAACTGGCCAAGGCTTTGCCGATAACTTTGGCGTTAATGGCACCGGGCTTTGTTCTTGGGAATGTTTTAGGTCTTGCGCTCGCCCTGGTGGCCGCCTACTACCGCGGGAAATGGCTCGACAAATTCATCATGGGCGCGTCGGTTGTTGGAATGAGCATTAGCTTTCTAATTGTCGTGATTCTCTTTCAGCTTGTCTTTTGTTCAAGCCAGGGTCTGAACTGGTTTCCTTCCAGAGGGTGGGAGGTCTATTCTCTGGCGAGCTACTTAAGCTACGTTACGGTACCAACGCTTGCTGTCGTGTTCGTTGCGCTTGGCTATAACACGCGCTTCTATCGGGCAATTCTTGTCGAAGAGCTGAATCGCGACCACGTAAGAACTGCGCGGGCCTATGGCACCAGTCCTGCACGAATGCTTTATCGCAATGTGCTCAAGAACAGCCTCATTCCAATTGTAACTCGCGTAATGTTTTCGATACCGCTCGTGATTGTTAGCGGCAGTCTCATCATCGAGTCGTATTTCGGTATACCCGGCGTGGGAAAAATAACTTATGACGCGATCACTCAAGGGGACCAGCCTATTCTTAAAGCGGTTGTAGGGCTTACTGCCGTACTGTTTGTATTCACGTTACTGATTACCGATGTGCTATATCGGGCGGTCGATCCACGGGTGGAGCTGTCATGAGTGCGGGCATTGGGATTGAAGTAAAAGAGCGCCAGACGTTGTGGGCAAAAGCCCGCTATCGATTCCTGCGCGACAAACCTGGCATGGTGGGGCTCGTCGTTGTGTTGATATTTGCGCTCATTGCCATTGGCGTGGTGTTTGGTTGGTGGGGAAACGACTGGAGCGATATTCGCGGAGGACGATTTGATTCGGCTTCTTCTGAATTTTGGTTTGGAAGTAACGTCAATGGACAAGACATATTTTCACGCACGGTCTACGGCACGCGCACTGCATTTGAAGTGGGTTTAATTGTTGCCGTGTTGTCGACTGTGATTGGCGCTGTAATGGGTGCGCTGTCTGGTTTTTACAGTGGTACCTGGATAGATGCGACTATTTTGTGGCTCAAAGGAGTGCTCGACGCTATTCCGTTTTACTTGTTTGTCGTTGCTGTGGCTTACGCCATGCAGGGCCAGGCCTACGGCATGCACGTGGCCATGATAGCCACGTTCTGGACGACCACGGGTCGTCTCGTTCGCGGTGAGGTTATTAAACTTAAAGAACTTGAGTTCGTCGAAGCGGCGCGCAGTATTGGTGTTTCCGAACTGCGGATTATTTTTCGCCATATTTTGCCAAACACGTTTCACTTACTGCTTGTCCAGTGCACTATTGCATTTGTCGCGGCGATTAAATCTGAAGTTATATTGAGTTTTCTGGGTCTTGGCATTAAAGACGGCGTCAGCTGGGGCGGCATGTTGGCCGAATCGACTGCGGAAGTAGCTGCAGGTGAATACAATAATTTCCTGTTTGCCTCTTTGTTCATGTTTGTTTTGGTTATGGCATTCAACCTTTTTTCCGACGCCATGCAAGACGCGCTGGACCCAAAGGCGGCGTAGGTTAAGTGGTACGGACATCTGCAACCGTACTCGAAGTACGCGATTTGGTGGTCGAGTTTTCCACAGAGCGGGGCATTGTGCGTGCTGTTGACGGAGTGAGTTTTTCGTTAATGGCTGGAGAAACGCTTGGGCTCGTGGGTGAGTCCGGTTGTGGAAAAACTATCACATGTCTTGCCCTGTTGGGCCTCGTGCCGAGTCCGGCTGGTCGAGTTGTCAGCGGTGAAATTTTAATTGATGGTCGCAATATTGTCGGTCTCAACGATCGAGAGCTACGACGAATTCGCGGTCGTGATGTGGCGATGATTTTTCAGGAACCCATGACGGCACTGAATCCAGTGTTTAGCGTACGAAGTCAATTAGTCGACGTGCTGAAACATCAGGCAGGCATGAGCTCTCGCCAGGCGTTTGTCCGCGCCCTCGAATTGCTGGACATGGTGGGAATTCCGGCACCCAGGCAGCGTATAACTGACTACCCGCATCAGCTGTCTGGCGGCATGCGACAAAGGGTGATGATTGCAATGGCGCTGGCCTGTAACCCGCGCGTATTGGTTGCCGACGAGCCTACCACGGCCCTCGACGTAACCACGCAGGCGCAGGTCATCGAGCAAATTGCCAAGTTGCAAAAAGAATTAGACATGAGCGTCATACTGGTTACTCACGACTTGGGAGTGGTGGCGCAAATGTGTGAGAACGTTATGGTGATGTACTGTGGCGAAGTGGTGGAGTCTGGCACTGCGCGCGAAATGTTTGCAAGTCCCGCGCACCCTTATACGGCCGGATTGTTAGGCTCGATACCGCAAATTCGCAAAACCAGGTTACAACGGCTGCCGGTGATCCCTGGTCTGGTGCCTGATCTTTTAAATCTACCTCAGGGGTGTTATTTCAATCAGCGTTGTGCAGCCCGTTTACAGCGGTGCGAGAGTGTACGGCCAGGGCTAGAGCGTTCGCATAATTCGGAACGACAGGTAGCTTGTTTTAATCCGCAGGCCGGCAAGTGAAAGGGGCGCTCACGGTTCGTAATCTGACCAGACGTTTTCGCGTAGGTGGCGGGTTCTTGCGTCGGTCGTCGTGGCTTACCGCTGTCGATGATGTCAGTTTCGACATTCCAGCGGGCACTACGTTTGGCCTGGTGGGTGAATCAGGCTGCGGTAAATCAACGTTAGGCCGATGTCTGCTGCAACTTGACGTGGCAGACGCAGGAACCATTACGTTGGACGAAGTTGAGTTGTCAGGGCTTAAGAAGCGCGAACTGTTCGACCTGCGTAAGCGCATGCAGGTTATTTTCCAGGACCCTTACGCGAGCTTGAGTCCGCGCCGTACCATTGCGCAAACGTTGCTGGAGCCACTTGAAACTCATGAAGTGGGTGACGCTCAATCGCGGCTAGCGCGTGTCGTTGAGTTATTGAAGTTGGTGGGATTGCGCGAGTCAGTGTTGCACAGGTACCCTCATGAGTTTTCAGGTGGTCAACGCCAGCGCGTTGGCATTGCCAGGGCATTGGCATTGCGTCCCGACTTTATCGTCGCGGATGAGGCCGTGTCGGCGCTCGATGTCTCCGTACAATCTCAAGTTTTGAATCTGCTTCGCGACATACAGCAACAACAGGGATTGTCCTACTTGTTCATTTCACACGACCTGGCTGTCGTACAACACATCAGTGATCATGTTGGCGTGATGTATCTTGGGCAACTGGTCGAAGTGGGGGCCGCAGACGCCGTATTTTGGTCGCCCAAACATCCATACACAGAAGCACTGCTAAACGCAGTGCCGGTGGCCGATCCGAAGCACAAGCGAGCCAACACGGCGTTGCAAGGCGACGTGCCGTCGCCCCTTCAAAAGCCAACGGGCTGTCCGTTTCATACTCGTTGTCCAAAAGTCATGGCGAAGTGTTCGGTTGACGTACCGCAGCTTGGCGCGGTCGATGCCTCAGATACAACGCACCTGGTACGCTGTCATCTTTATACGCCGTAAAATATGGAGGGGCTTGTGAGCACCACTGTTGCGTTTATAGGTTTGGGTGTCATGGGTTATCCCATGGCCGGTCATTTGAGTGCGAAGGGCTACACGGTGAGCGTGTACAACCGCACCGCAGAGGTATCGACGCGTTGGTGTGACGAGTACTCGGGACGACAAGCAGCTACACCTGCTGATGCTGCCGCTGGCGTAGATTTTGTCCTGAGCTGTGTAGGAAACGACCATGACGTC
>QIGP01000334.1 GCA_003228965.1 Gammaproteobacteria bacterium | reverse complement strand
AACACACATCGGATTGGTGCCGTAAAGCGGCCGAATACCGCCAGCTGGTATGACTGCGGGTTTGTAAGACACACAGGCCATAGCGCAAAGACCGGCTTCGTCGAGTGGTTCGACTTCGTTCCATAGCGCAGCAAAGTGATGAATGTTGGTCAGGCCCATTCCGATCGAGTCAGTTCGGTGCTGTTCGAATTTTGTGCAGGGTGATAGATTAGCCCAACAGTCGACTTAACCACCGGAAGCCTGACACCTGATGACAAAAGATACACAGCTTGAACTGCGCAAAGCATTTGGCGCATTCATGACCGGGGTAACGGTTGTAACGGCGTATACAGCCGACGGTGTTGAGGTTGGGTTTACGGCGAATTCGTTTACGTCGGTTTCTTTGGAACCACCTTTGGTGTTGGTATGTCCCTCTAGGGCACTGACCAGTTTCGACGCTTTCAATACGTGCGAATCTTTTACCGTTAACGTGCTCGCAGAAGATCAGCAAGAAATATCAAATGTGTTTGCGCGGCCTATCGACGATCGCTACTCACAAGCCGAATGGCATAAGGACAGTTTAGGTAATCCGGTCTTTTCAGGCGTATCTGCTTTCTTCTCTTGCACCATTCATAAACGCGTTGACGCTGGCGATCACATGGTGTTGATAGGCGAAGTACTGGCATTCGAAGTTAACGACAAGCCAGGCCTTGGCTATGCCAACGGTGGCTACTTTAGTTTAGGCCTTGAGAGGTTGGTCGCTGAAATGCCACGAGCTTCTCGTCCCTCGCACGTTGGCGCCATTATTGAACACGAAAATTGCGTGTTGCTGACTTCTACACAAGCTGGTTGGCGGCCGCCTGAAGTCAAAATTGAGAGTCGAGCCGGCTCGTTGTTAAAACTACGCGATCACTTGCTGCTGTCTGGTATTAGCGTGCAGTTTGGACCGGTTTATGCGGTCTTTGAGAATCAGGTCGGCGAGTACTCAACCTACTATCGAGGGTTCTCTCACGATGAAACATCAGGCGGCATTGGACAGTACGTACCGGTTGAAAAACTGGATTTAATAAACTTCGCGTCGCCTGCCATTGCCGACATGATGAAACGGTGGGTGTTGGAAAGAAAACACGGAGTCTTCAGGTTGTATGTTGGCGATGAGCTCCAGGGTGGCGTGCATGCAGTAACCGCAGGAGAAGTGCCATGAAGTTTTCACTATTTGCTCACATGGAACGGCTAACCGACGGCGACATGATGTTGCCTCATTCATAGCTGTATGGCGAGTTTATTGAGCTGTGTCAGGTGGTCGACCACGGCGGTTTTCACGCGATATGGACGGGCGAACATCACGGTATGGATTTCACTATTGCGCCTAATCCATGTATAAGCATTGCGGATCTTGCGCGTCGTACAACTAATGTAAGGCCAGGCAGCGGAACAATAGTGGCGCCATTTTGGCACCCGATAAAATTGGCGGGTGAAGCGGCAATGACTGACATAGTTACGCAGGGGCGACTCGAAATAGGCATTGCACGTGGCGCGTATAGCTATGAATACGAAAGGCTACGGCCAGGCTATGTTTCAACGGATGAAGTTGACAGTCATTCATCTAAGCGTTAGGACTAATAATTATTTGTTAAATTAAAGGGTTTTTGCTAATAACATAAATCCAATGCAAAAAGAGCCGGAATCCTACCCTTGCTGCACCGCACTCTAAGGCATTGGATGGATTTCAACCTGGAAAAACTTGTCATACCAGTGACTTCCGAAATTTTTGCTTAGAAAACCGTAACTTAGTATAATAGAGGCACTCAATAATGGAGATACTATATGGAATGGTGGTATTGGATAATTTTAGGCTCGGTACTGTTCGGGGCGGAAATATTCGCTATCGAAGCGCAGTTTTATCTGGTTTTCTTAGGCCTCTCGGCCGCCGTGGTCGGTGTTTTGACTTATTTCGGACTGGAGTCCGCGTGGGTCCAATGGACAACCTTTAGCGTGCTGGCGTTAATATCCCTGTTCACTGTCCGCAAATTTCTTCACACGAAAATTCACGGGAACCAGCCTGAATACAGGGTGGGGGTAGCTGGCGAATTTTTAACCATCGAAAGCCCCATCGAGGCAGGCCAAACCAGCCGGGTGAGTTTTCGCGGAACAGACTGGACCGTCGTCAACCAGGGAGCGGCCGAAATTGGTAGTGGCTCGCGGGTCGAAATTGAACGTTCAGAGGGGCTCACCCTCTACGTCGGCACCAAAGCATAACCGACAGGGCACCTGCCCCTTTGAAAGTCATACAATCAGTCGCCGGGGTGGTGAACTGAGGTCGATCTAATCTCGACGTTAACGCACCCCTACAGTTTTGATAGATATGGAGATACATAATGGATAACGCAACAATTGCAGCGCTGGTGTTTGCCGGTTTGGCCTTGCTGGTTTTGGCCAAGACGGCCGTGGTGGTACCGCAGCAAAATGCTTTCGTGGTTGAGAGGCTCGGTAAGTTTAGACGGGTGCTTGGCGCAGGCTTTCACATTCTAATTCCCTTTCTGGATCGGGTGGCGTACAAACATTCGTTAAAAGAACGGGCGGCCGATATTAATGAGCAAATCTGTATTACAAGAGACAACGTACAGGTAGGCGTCGACGGCGTACTGTACCTGCAGGTTATGGATCCTGGTCGTGCTTCGTACGGCATCGGTAATTATGAGTTTGCGATATCGCAGCTGGCCCAAACTACGTTGCGTAGTGAAATTGGTAAAATCGAACTCGACCGCACGTTTGAAGAACGCGGTTCGATAAACCAAAACGTGGTTAACGAGCTTGATAAGGCGTCAGATCCCTGGGGCGTGAAAGTATTGCGCTACGAGATCAAGAACATTAACCCGCCACGCGACGTACTTAGCGCCATGGAAAAACAAATGCGTGCCGAGCGAGAAAAGCGTGCGGTTATTTTGACTTCCGAAGGTGAGCGTGATGCTGAGATCAACAATGCGGAAGGTGAAAAGCAGCGCGTGATTAAGCAGTCTGAAGCGAACCAGCAGATGCAAATTAACGAGGCCGAAGGTGAGGCCGCTGCTATTTTGGCGGTCGCAACAGCGACCGCCAGCGGTTTGCGGGAAGTGGCGTCTTCTTTGACGGCTTCAGGTGGTACAGAAGCCATGCAGCTAAAAGTGGCACAGCAGTATATCGATCAGTTCGGTAACCTCGCTAAAGCGGGCAATACACTGGTAATACCTGCGAACCTTGGTGATCTGGCCGGCATGATTGCGCTGGCGACCAATATTGCCAAAGGCGGACCTACCGGAAGCGCTTCCACCATGCCGCCTGTTCCACGCGGGTAACGTTCGAAAGTTCGGTTGCAGTTTAGCGCAGCCGGATTCTGTTACAACTCACAAAATTGTCGCAAGGCAACAAGCACAGTCGTTTCAAGCGGCTGTGCTTTTTTCTTTTTGGGAAACGTTTAAAAACACGGTTAAGTGTCTGATAAAAAATCGCAGTGCGTCAGAGTTTTCCACAGCATTTATACAGGTTGTGCTAGTGACATAATGCGGGTTCGGGGAGTACGCTATGTTTAACGGTGCAGGGCATAGCCCGCGACACCTTAAAGCCCCAGCTTGGTAAGGGGCCGGGTCACTTCCCAGGCTCTAGTGACCAACGACATATTGGGCGACGACACGTGGCGTCTTGTACAAAACGTGAAGGCAAAAAATCCTTAGGGATTGGCAGCCGTCGAAACGACACTGTGTCGATTCTCGTAAACTCACAACCGGAGTGAGCAGCGCGGGGGACGTAGCAAACGCGTCGATAAAGAAGCACACGAGGAACATGACCTCGTACCGACAGCAGCACAATCGAGGTGTAAAAAACCAAGATTGGGGCCAAAAGAAGCACTGCTT
>QIGP01000100.1 GCA_003228965.1 Gammaproteobacteria bacterium | reverse complement strand
GAATAATGCAGGCTAGTGGTTAGCGGCGAGGCGCTGAGCTTTGGAAACCGTGTCGAGATGGTGTATCAACGGTCGGGTTGACGCTACAAAGTCGGCTTTGTACTTGGTCGGAACCGGCTGTGCCTGCGGCAGTTTTACGGTGCGTGGATTGCGGTGCACGCCGTTCAGTCGGTATTCGTAGTGAAGGTGATTGCCCGTTGCCGTGCCGGTGGAGCCGACGTATCCCACGGTTTGTCCTTGTTTAACGCGACGACCGCTGCCTGCTTTTTTATCGAATTTGGACATGTGTGCGTAAAGCGTTGTGATGTTGCCGCCGTGCTGCAAAATTATCGTATTGCCGTAACCGTTCTTGCGACCGCGGAATATCACTTTGCCGTCGCCGGCCGCTATAATTTGTGTGCCGCGCGGAGCGCCGTAGTCGACACCGCGGTGCGGGCGTACTCTCTTGAGAACAGGGTGTTTACGTTTGGGATTGAAATTTGAAGTCACGCGAGGCGTGATTGCGATGGGTGCACGCAAGAACGCTTTTTTAACGTTCAGGCCTTCGGGAGTAAAGTAGCCAGTCTCTCCGGCCGGGTCTGCGTAGCGTACGGCACGAAAAGTGTCGCCGTCGTTGTTAAATTCAGCCGCAAGAATTTCGCCATTGCGAACAAACTGACCGTCCTGCCAAATTTCCTCGTACACCATGGTGAAACTGTCGCCTTGGCGAATGTCGAGTACGAAGTCGATGTCCCAGGCAAAAATGCCGGCCAGGTTCATAATTAATGTGTCCGTAACGCCAGCATCGCTAGCGGCCAAAAACAAGGAAGAGACGATATTTCCTTTGGCGTGCTGCATACGAAGTTCGACAGGCTTTTCGAGCATGCGCGTCACGAAACCAACGTCGGCTGACTCGTCACGGCTGATGTGCAAAGTTTTAACTTCGTTCAGCGCACGGTAAAGATGTTGCACGCGGCCTTCGCTGTTGTGCGAAATGCGCACGGCGTCGCCTGGGCGAAGTACCGTGAGAACGCTGCGCGCTTCTTTTAATCTCAGAATTTGTGCCAGGTCGCCGCGAGAGAGCTTGTGCTTGACGAAAAGTTCGTCAAGCGTGTCGCCCGATTTGATGGTGAGCGTAATTTGATTTTCAACCGGCTCCGAGGGACCCTTTAAGTCGAAGGCGTCGGACTCTACGGAGGGCAGCTTGAGAATGATAGGTGCTGAAGGCCGATCGGCGGATGTCGAGCCGCTGGCCGTTTTGGCAACAAGCTCGATTTGAGTAGGTTCCAAAGGGGTGCTCAAGTTGAGCGGCTGAGAATTTATTTGGGCAACGGAGGCGTCTGTAATTTGCAGGTGTTCGGCCTGCACACGGTTCGTTTCGGTTTCAGCGGAAGAGTCTGAGTCGGACGACCCGCTCCAAAGCGCGGCGACAACCACCACAACAGGCACAAGAGCGCCTGTGAGGAACAGTCGTCCTCGCTGATTGGAAGTTGTACTTTTAAGGGGCTGACCGACAGCGGGTTGGCCCATTATTTTGTAGTCGTGGCGTATTCTGCTTTTTTTCCGCGGCATACTGCGGTTCTCGCGTCTCAAATCTGCCAGTAAAATACCCCGCGCCTGCGCCCGGGTCAATGGTGGATGTGAGTTTATGTCTATGAAATTCAATGAATTGACGGCAATACCTATAACTTGGCTAATGAATATAATAAGCTTATCTGTCGTTACAGCGGCGAAGTGCGGTCGGATCGCGCAAATCTAGCGCCCGGTTACGTGTGTTTGTAGTCCCATTTAGCTCGCTAAAGGGCATCTCTGAGCCTGAAAATTTACCTCCATGCCGTCCTGAATTAAAAGCTGCAAACCCCCAGACTTGGAGGTGCCCTAAAGGTCAGACCGTTCCAGGTTCCGCTTCAGGCCTGTCGTTTTTGCAACGAGAACCTGGAAGTCAGAAAACGAATTGCACAATACCGGAAAAACTGCCATAACGTGCCTTTAGCAAGGGAGTTTCGGGTTTGAATGTAGATGAGCAATTGGCCGAAATTAATCGCGGTGCCGACGAAATATTGGTTGAAAGTGAATTGCGCAAGAAATTGGAGCGAGGAGCACCGCTGCGGGTCAAAGCGGGGTTTGATCCCACCGCGCCCGATTTGCATCTGGGTCATACCGTCTTGCTTAACAAGATGCGTACCTTTCAAGAGTTAGGTCACGAAGTAATTTTCCTGATTGGCGACTTCACCGGACTCATTGGCGACCCTTCTGGAAAAAGCGTGACGCGACCAGCGCTCACTGAAGAAGAAATTCAGGCTAACGCGCAAACGTACAAAGAACAGGTGTTCAAGATTCTCGATCCTGAGCGCACGACAGTTGACTTCAATTCGCGGTGGATGAGCGATATGTCATCGGCTGACATGATTCGTTTGACGACCAAGCACACGGTTGCTCGTATGTTGGAACGCGACGATTTCTCGAAACGGTATAAATCAAACACACCGATATCCATTCACGAGTTCTTGTACCCGTTGGTGCAGGGCTACGATTCGGTGGCTTTAAAAGCGGACGTTGAGCTGGGTGGTACGGACCAAAAGTTCAATTTACTCGTAGGTCGGCAGCTGCAGTCACAGTATGGCCAGGAATCTCAGGTCGTGCTCACAATGCCGCTCCTGGAAGGATTGGATGGTGTTAAGAAAATGTCCAAGTCGCTTGGCAACTACATTGGCATTGATGAGCCTGCCAACGAAATGTTCGGCAAGGTGATGTCGCTGTCTGACGATTTGATGTGGCGCTACTTTGAGCTCTTAAGTTTTGAGCCGTTGAGCGCAATAGAAGGCTACCGCAAGTCTGTTGGCCAGGGGGCAAACCCGCGAGACATTAAGTTTGCTTTAGGTAAAGAGCTGGTCGCACGTTTTCATAGCGCGACGGCGGCCAATGCGGCGCAAGAAGCGTTCGTTCAGCGCTTTCAAAAAAATGCGGTGCCTGACGATTTGGCTGAAGTATCCGTTGCGTGCGAAGAAGGGTCGATGGGTATTGCGCATATGGCCAAGGCGGCTGGACTCGTTTCCAGTACTTCGGAAGCTATGCGTATGGTGAAGCAAGGTGCGGTGCGTATTGGTGGTGAGAAAATCAGCGACCCCAAGGCTATAATTGAAAGCCCAGGTGAGTACATTTTGCAGGTGGGTAAGCGAAAATTCGCAAAAGTAATACTGGGTTAATCAGCCTGTTTTGCGTGATCATGCCAGAAAAAGCCTGCATATATATTGCGTTGCTGAATAGATGTTACAGAGATGGTTGCAGTGAATGACATTGAAATTGTTCCTTTCAACGAAACGCTCAAACCCTGGTTTGGAGAGTTGAACCGGATCTGGTTGAAGCGTTATTTCGAAGTCGAACCGATCGACCGGCGCGTACTGGACAACCCCGAAGAACATATTCTCGATCACGGCGGACAAATACTGTTTGCCGTGCGTGGTGACGAGGTGCTCGGGACCTGCGCGCTCAAATGCCATGGAGGCGATAATTACGAACTCACCAAAATGGCCGTGGCCGACAGTGCCCAGGGACAGGGGATTGGACGTTTGTTGCTGAAGGCCTGCATAGCCAGATATCGCGAGTTACGTGGCGCTCGTCTATTTCTTGAGTCGCACGCTAGTTTACGGCCTGCTCTAAAACTGTATGAGACTGGTGGGTTCGAACACGCGCCGTCGCCGGACGAAACAAGTCCTTACGCGCGTTCAAACATTTATATGGTTTTCAAAGAATAGTTCTGGCTTTGCAATAGAGATCTGCGGTTTGACCCTGGTGCTGTGATTTTGTAAGTTCGCGTTAAAGTAACGAAGTTCGCGTTAAAGTAACGAACCGAGTTTCATGGCGACGCCCATGTTGCCGTCGAGTTTAAGCTTGCCCTGCATGAAACCCATGGTCGGGTTGAGTTCGCCTTTTACCAGCGCCATCAAGTCATCCAGTGTCAGGCCGACCGTGCATTCGGCTTCCATGTCTTTGGTGGTTACTTCGTCTTTATTAATCACCAAAACGCCGTCGTCGCCACAATCGAACTTAATGACATGTTCGAAATTGGCGGCCGCAACTTTGTCGCTGATCTTGTCTTTGATCGCGTCGATACTCATAGAAACCTCGTTGTCAGGATTTGAATTGAGCCAAACCTTAGCCCATGTGGCAGTGGTGTGCCAAGAGTTGTCGTAGAAATTGTCTGGTGCTTTTCATTTACGTGTTAGTCGAACCGAACTCATTGAGGCGAAATGGATGGAAGAAATTTTTAGTCAGCGGACTATGGTGTTAGTCTCGATCTAATCCAATCCAATCCAATCCCCTTCGGGGCGTGGACGAGGTCACTTTTGTGTCTATGGAACAAGTCACAAACGTGGCATCCATAGTTCCGGCTAAAGGAGCTTTCTCGACTAAAAAAGGAGCTGGGCCAATCAGGAAAACCAGTTTGTAAGTGTTGATGTTCGCAGATAGCTCTGCTTCTGCGACCGTAGTTTCCGCCGCATAAGAAACGCGATATTTCGGTATCGCGTTTTTTTTGGCTTCACTAACGTCGATAGCGTTCTGTCCTTCGAGCGAAAGTTGTGGCTAATGCCTATCGTGAACGCGCTCTGCCGGAAGCCGTAACGGTGGCAGCGCTCCAGGAGTATT
>QIGP01000033.1 GCA_003228965.1 Gammaproteobacteria bacterium | reverse complement strand
AGGGCTAGCCCTCATCACGCTCGAATTTAGAAAAAGCCTCATACCTCCACTCCCTCATAGCGACTACCATCGTCATGCCATGTCTTTCCGTGGAAGACACTTGCCGTTCATCTTCCGCTATCTCGTCAAACAGTTGACCAATACTCTCCAGGCGCTGCCGTATTCGTTCTTGTGCCGAGCGCGACAAGTCGCCCATTTTGACAAGGTGTAGCTCAGAGCTACCTGAGAAGGTACTGCCGAAAAACTCGACTTGCACTTGAGAACGAAAAAACCGTTCGATGGGACCGTTGGCCTGCCACTTAAAATTATTGCCTACTAACGTGCGTACTCGATTGTCGGGCATCAACTCAATCAGGCGCATGCGATCAAGCCTGGCAAGACACCGTATCAACTCTGTCTGCGTAATTTTGTAGCGCTTAAGCACGGTGTCGACAGTCCAGTGATTAACCATGCAGTAGGCCACAAGCAACAGCTGCGGATCGTCAACCAGCGCCTGTTCGTCATCAAGCGGAAGCTCGTCCATACGCTGCAGGTTTTGCTCAAGCTTGCGTAAGACATCGCCCAGGTCGCAGCTAATCGCAACACAAATCTGGTCAAGCCGACGCAAGGACATGTTGCCTGTCGCAAACATGCGTTTGACAGCCGACTCCGAAAGCTCCAGAGCCTCCGCGAGCTGTCTATAGGTCATACCGCGCTCCCGTACGAGCAGCTTTAGTGCGCCAACCATCGCAGAGCTAGTGGCCATAGTCTCTCCAAAGTATCGTTATTCTGTACCATTAAGGCATTTTACAGCCACTTTTGCTAGTTAGGTGGCTAATTTATACTCCTGTGTCATTGTGGCCTTGAACGCAAAAACAGCTATTCAAGGAGAATACAGTGAGGCTATTACACCGAATCAGCTCGACCATTACCGCCAAAGTAGACCAGGCGATTACTCGCGTAGAAAATCACGACGCCATAATCCAGGCGGCCATTAAACGAACCCAGGCCAATGCAGCAACGGCTCGTGTACGCCTGGCGCGCGTAAAAAAAGATGGCAACGCTCTACGCAGCAAACACAAAACACTGCAGCAAGCCGCATATGACTGGACACGGCGAGCACGGGAAACAGCCGAAGGCGACAAAACCACGGCGCTCGAATGCGTACGTCGTCTACGTCTTGCCAAAGAACAGCTCGCACATGTAGCTACGTCGCTTGGGCAGCACCAGGAGCTCGAAAAGCAGGTAAACCGAACACTGCTCGACTTACACGAACGGCTTGGCGAAATGAACCAACAGCGCAATATGTTGCGCTCGCGTGAATCTGTAGCCGACGCCATGCGCGTGATTAACGAACTCGACGGTATCGGCAACCACGACATCGAGGACACGTTTGAACGCTGGGAAGTAATGATTACCGAAGTCGAATTTGACGGTAGCTTACCTAGCCAGATCGACGATCTTGAAGCTCGCTTCATTAACGATGAGGACCGCGTTGAACTTGAGGCCGATCTTGAGCTCCTGCTAAGTAGTGATGGAGATGATCATGAACCACAATGATGATCGTCACTCAGAGTTCTATCGACATCGACAAACCGGACCTGCTGACGGATCGACCCTTGAGGGCGACACCGTAGAGGTCAGCGTCGAAGCAACCCTGGTCGACAAGACTCAGGTGTCCGTGTCAGGCGCCCGCAAAATCATGGCTACCTTGCGCCAGTTCGCCACAGTCTCCGAACTGTTACGTATTTGTGGCGCTGCAATCATGGTGGGCTCTCTGTCTTTGTTTATGATGCAGGGCTGGCTCGAAGGTAACGACATTCAGCGTTACCTGAAACTCCTCTTCCAAACGCTGCTACTGACAGCCGGCGGATTTGGACTTAGTGCCTGGTTAAAAGAACATAAAGGAGCCCGTCTCTTTTTTGCTATCGGACTTGCATCCGTAGCGGCCAATTTCACTATATTGGGCGCGCTGGTCTATTCGATTGTTCAGTTTGACGGCCTGCTCGGAAGCTATCCCCAGTTTGCGGCCTGGACCAGTCAATCGCCCACACAAGTGCTTCTGGTAACGGCGCTGGCTCTTGCCGTGCTGATTCCGGTAACGCGCCTGTCCTTTACCGTGTTGGCTCGGCCTGCCGCAAAATGGCTTACCACCACCTACCTGGTTGGTGGCGCTTTACTGTTGCTGCCGGTGCGTAGCTCCGTGTGGTCGAGCCTGTTAGCCGTGCTGCTAATCGGTTTTATCGTCTGGAACATCAGCCGTAACCGAAGCGACGACCGTTCACCCGGGACCACCGAGAGCAAGTTTTCAATCATGATGTTGCTGTTGCCTCCCATTATTTTGTGTGTGCGCAGCTTCTACTTCTACTCTGTAGAAGCGTTAGCGCTTGGCTGTATGGCAGCTGCGGCATTCCTGTTGATTCGACACGTCTCGCTTAACACTTCGCATACAGCGACGCAGAAAGTGCTGGATTGGATTTCGCTACCGCTGCCTCTATTTACAGCCTTCTATTTGGCTTTGGGCCTGGAGCTCTGGCACGGAAGCATGTTCTTTCCTGCTCTGGCTTTCATGATGATGCCAATGATGGCCGAATTGACCTTGCGTCGTCCGAACACCTTCCGTTCTGTTGCGTTCGGCGCTGTTGGCGCACTCGCCATCTGTGGAGCTCTCTTGATCAATCAGCTCCAATTCAACGGACTGGCGTTGGGTCTTGTGAGTCTGTTAGGTAGCCTGTTGGTTGTCCTTGCAGGCTACTGGCTCAACCGCAAAGAGCTAAGTGTGATAGGACTGATTACCGCAGGAATCATTGGCGTCGTAAACGCCAGCCATTTCCTGCAATGGTTCAACATCAACAACTGGGTGTTGCTGTCGGTTTTGGGTGCGAGCGCCATCATTTTGGCCTCACTGCTGGATCGCTACGGCGCCGCGCTCAAACTAAGGCTGGATGAGTTACGCGCTAGAAGATTAAGCGCCTGATCGTACAGCTACGAAGGATTAACGGCGGCCAGGAAACTGGCCGCCGTTTGTTTTTAGCCTACACCGCGTAGTCAAAAGAATCGGTAACAATTCGATCTTCGCCGATGCCTAGTCGGCCACATTCTTTCAGAACACTTTGAACAAGACCGGGAGGGCCGCTTACGTAAATCATGGCGTCGTTACAATTTGCATAGTTAGCAAACGCGACTTCCTGAGCTCGCCCAACCGAATAAGAATTATCAGAGGGTTGGTTTTCAACTACCGGCGTAAACGAAAACCAATCGTATTGTTCCTGCCATTGCAACAGTTCAACTCGTTCGTACAGGTCTTGTGAATTGCGCCCGCCCCAAAACAAATGTACCGGACCACCGACATTTCGCGTCACAGCTTCCAGCAACATCGACTTCATTGGCGCGAAACCTGTACCGCCTGCTATTAATAGCGAAGGCCCTTCGTGCGGTCGCCAGCCAAACGCCCCATGCGGGCCTTCAATTCGCAGCAAACGGCCTGAACCCTGTGGATCAAAGGCGAGCGCCGAAAATACGCCGCCTTCGACACGCCGTACGTGCAACTCCAACTGCGTTGCCGCACTACGCACACCGTCGTCTTCTGAATCTGCCGCCGCAACACTGATCGAATATGGCAGGTTCGCCAGTGAGTAACTGCGCCTCCTTCCTTTATCCAACAACACATCCAGGTACTGGCCAGGGCGAAAATCCAGAGGCTGGGTACGAGGCAACTGCAGGTGAAGCTTCATGACATCCGGTGCCACGGACTCACGCGCTACAATACGACACGGTAATTTCACAACCGGCATGAACGCAGTGCCCGCTTCTTCGCTTCTGGCAATTTCAACGGTGAGCGGCGATTCTGGAACAATCTGACACAACAGCGCCATGCCCGCCGCCCGCTGGTCAGACGTCAAGCC
>QIGP01000255.1 GCA_003228965.1 Gammaproteobacteria bacterium | reverse complement strand
ATCGCACGACCTGGGGCCCTGGCGTCGATCAGTTGCTGGTCGACGAAGTTTTTGGCGCCAACAACCAACTCGACCAAACGCTGTGGGCCGCTGGCGATCAGCTCGGCAGCGTCAATCAGCTACTCGACAACAGCGGCACGGTCGTCGAGCATCGCGAGTACGACAGTTTTGGCAACATCGACCAAGTTTTTAATGCCACCGGCACCGAGGTCGGCGTGTACGCCATGCAAAGCGACACCGCCTTCGCCGGTCGCACCTGGGACAACGACGCCGAGCTTTACTACAACCGCGCCCGTTGGTACGAACCCAAAAGCGGCCGGTTTATCGGCGAAGACCCGGCCGAAGACGGCACCAACTGGTACGCCTACGCGGGCAACGACCCCGTCAATTTCCGCGATCCGACCGGGCTGAGACCGGCCGGCTACCCGCTCGACGCCTTCGCCGGCGGTAGAAGCGGCGGGACAGTGGCGGCGGCACCGAATTTTGACATTTCCAATCTGGCCCAATCCGTTGGCAATTTCATTGGCAATGTTGCTCCAAGCGTAGCTCAGGCTTTTAGTCCTGTTGCAAGTGCGGTAGTCAACGCAGGGATTGGCTTCGCCTCATCATTACCATTCACCGCACCTTCTGGTCAACCTAATTATGTCCCAGGTAGGCAGTTTGCAGCTGGGAACATTTCAACGAATGGTAATGAGCTTATACTTAATCGTAGTTTTTCCAACGCCAATGGTCAGTTGCAAAATGTAGTTCCAATAGTCAACGGTAAAGTCGATTTTAGCGCCTTCTCCAGAGCAAATGTAGAAATCGCGACGACGGGAGTCAATAATTTCGATAAAGCACAGGCGTTCAATGCTCTAGTAGGTGAAATTGGAGAAGATGCTGCAGGCAAACTTTTGAATCAAAACCTTGCTTTTCACCATGATCCCCAGTCAACTCGAATTGTGACCATTGACGGAAAGCAAGTTCAAGTGACGAATATGCAGTTAGTGCCTGACGGGTTAAACAGTGGTACGGGCAGTGCACCTCACACTGGACCAGCTGCTGATGCTCGCCGACTGGTTACCTCGCAAGGATTGACAAGTGCGGAGGCCAGAACACTGGCAACGAAATTCAACGAATCAAAGCTCGGGGGCTTGGGACGTGCCTCCAGGAGTGCAACAGCACGCAGTCTCGGTATTCTCGGCGTCTATTCCGATCTTCGAGATGTGGCCAGGGCTACAGGTCTGGTCCAACCCGATTTTCAACAACGTGGACGCAATACAGCTTTTTTTGTCGACCAAGATAACTCTACGTTCATTTTGGAGCAACCTGGAGCGATCAGTAGCCTATTTTATTCACCGCGCAAAAATTTCATCGCAGGCCCGCGGCAGGGGCAGACACAGACTGTCAGTAAGGCTACTGCTACGTCGCTGAGAAAAGAATTTTTTGATGTTCAAGGTCAATTTATCCCTGGTAGTCTCTTTAGTGAGCCGAGGTTTATTCCCGGAACCGAACGTAATTCACTACCACTAACAGACGACAGAGGATTGAACCGAATCGGTTATATTGATGAGTCTGGTGTGCATTATTACTCAACACCTCGTCCAGAATCGATCTAATCATGGACTTTCACAATTCGCTAATTTACACCCATATACGTGATCGTGGGCCACAGATAACCATTGATGATGTAATTGCATTTGAAAGTGAAATTGGCGCTCGACTTCCAGAAGACTACATAGATTTCCTTTTGTATTGTAATGGCGGGAGGTTTTATGAAAATACAATCGAGTACCCGACACCTCATAGACCCTACGGAGATATTATCGGCGGCTTTGAATTTTTCGGACTCGATCGGTTCTACAGACGCCATATTGTAGACCTGCGACCTCAACTGGCAGTAACAAAAAGTTGTATCCCTGAGGGCACCATACCAATTGCATCGTGTGCATTTAGTACTGATTTGTTGCTGCTTAGTCCCAATGAAGGTGGGAGGCTTTTCTATTGGGATAATGAAATCTACCATGAAAATGAACTGTCATATCAAAGCAACTTCAAGGAGAACAAACTTTTCATCGCTGATTCCTTTGCCAATTTTTGCTGCGGATGCTTTTTCGAGCCTATTGAAGAGCGCGAACGCTACACGCGTGAAAAAGAAGAACCCTTCAAATCCATTGAACTTCATTCATTACCTACTCTCGTTCAATACTTAGACGATGGAGTCCCTCTGTTTACTACCAATGACCAGGGACAGACCTTATTGTACTGCGCTTGTGCAAAAAGGGACTACTGTGGCGCATTAGAACTACTCCAGCGTGGCGCAAATCCGGATGATGGTGATCGTTTGACTGGGAAGACACCACTAGCCATTTCAGTTTACTGCACTGACATGATGAAATTGTTACTCTCATACGATGCCAGTAAGTATTTGGACCCAGAAGAGACCCTTCTGTTAGTCGATACGTTGGAATTCATGCCTGTTTGTCAGACTCGCGACGTTCTGCTGGGCCAAGAAAGAACAGTGCCCTTGCGTATTAGATCTTGGTCTGAATAACGAAGCACAAGCTTTCTGCGGCGCCGACGATTTCTTCGGGTGCCACGCCAAGCAGCCTCTTGAACTTCGGCAGCCCGTCGGCGTTTAGCCCGACTTCCAGTCCATTCTTGTCGGCGGCGATCAATACGCTGTCACCGATCAGCTCCTTCACCACGGCTGCGCCGTCGTTTAACTCAAGCGTGACCAGCCAGTTTTTAGGCTTAGGCAGCAACACGACGACGTCGACCGGTCTCGGTTTTAGCACGCCTAGTTTGAGCAGTCTGACGGTGCCTACGATCAACAGTTTTGATACGTCGGTCGGTAATTTCGGAACTGTTGGCGGAGGATTGCAGTTTTTGCCCACCAACGTGTCTGGTATTCCGACGACACTCTTCAATCAAAACGACCTGTCGGGTAATCCCTTGCAAACGCTGGTGGCCAACATCGGCGGTGAGCAAGGCATTTTTGATGCCAATTCCAAAGTAAAAATCGGCACCTTTCAAACGGTCACTGGCGAGGGAGGCGGAACTTATAGCAATGTGCCTGTGCTTGGAGGGCGCGATGCTCCGGTGATTTTTGAAAATCCTGGTACATTCACGTTGGGTTTGCAGGCTTTAGGTGGCGGGGCCGTGACGAAAGCCAAAGGCGCCGTTATACTGGCACGTGAGGTTGCAGAAATTGGCGTGGAGATGCTGATTGAAGCCGTTACGGGATATAATATCCCGTTAATCAACCCGAAGAGCTCCGTGCAGTCGAGGAAACTTGGTGGGGTTGCGGATGATGCCCCAATTAGAGGAGCGAACAATATCGCGGGGCAAATCACAGGCCCTGGGCAACGTTTAGCTGGTCAGATTGATACGATTGCTAACATGAGGCCGTTTGTGAATCGTCTCAGTGACGCCACGGCAAATCCCTCTCGATGGAAAGTTGTTCGGTCAATTAGCGAAGCATCGACAAGCATAAGAAATAGAGGGGGGCGAAGCCTGCAAGAGATTCTTCGGAACAGCGAAACTGGCGAGACAATTATCCGCCATACACTCCTCAAACCGGATGGAAGTATTTTTGACCCTGCTCACTTCCGCGAATTTCTAAAATAGAACGTTCAGTTATGACTATGACAATCGAACAAGAAGTGCTCGACGCAACATGCGACGACTGGGAATCGCTGGATCAGATTCTGCTCTCAGTTCGATTTGAATTTGCATCCGAACACTACAATCCAGACAATGCAAACGTTCATTATTGGCGGGATCGGAATCCTAGCTTAACTCTAGCGAAAATCGTTAGCACGATCAAAACTCTTGTCGAACTAGGACAACTTGAAGCTCGACGCGAAGATCGTTGTTCGACTACGACGGTTAATTCGGAAGAAGTGATTTCTGGTTGGTTCCGAATTACTAAGGCTGGGCGGGTAATCTTAGAAGAGGTTGTTTTATGATAAATCAGTTTT
>QIGP01000257.1 GCA_003228965.1 Gammaproteobacteria bacterium | reverse complement strand
ACGGCACGCCCTATCACTGACAAACTGAATATTTCACGCGAAAAGCTCGCGTACATCGTCGACTCCACATCCGCCCCCGTGGCCACCGTTGCCCTCATCACCACCTGGGTTGGTTACCAGCTGGGCTTGATCAAAGAATCGGTCGATCAGCTTCCAAACTATAACGAAGCGGCCTACAGCATATTTCTAAACTCTCTGGCCTACAGCTACTACCCGTTTTTTGCACTTATGTTTGTGCTCGCAGTAGCCGTTACTGGCCGCGATTTTGGCCCAATGCTCCGCGCCGAGCAACGCGCCCGCGACGGCAACGTGCTGTCGGAGATGCCGTCGGGCTCAGTGGTGGCTGAAGGTGACGACATGGAGGCCAAGCCTGGCGTAAAACCTCGCGCTTTGATTGCCATATTACCCATTCTCGTTTTAATCGGCGGCCTGCTTGTAGGCCTCTACGTAACGGGAAAAAGCGGCAGTGAACAAACGTTGCGGGAAATCGTAGGTGATGCCGACTCCTACAAATCACTTATGTGGGCGTCCATTTGCAGCGTGCTCGTCGCGGCGGCTCTTGCTATGGGTTATCGCACACTAACCGTCCACGAGACCGTAGACGCGTGGTACCGCGGCGTTCGCGCCATGCTGCTAGCCATGATTGTGCTGGTACTAGCCTGGGCGCTCTCAAACGTCACCAGCGACCTCAATACGGCAGGCTACCTGGTGTCAAAACTGCAAGATTCCTTACCGATGGCACTAGTCCCCGCCACCATCTTTATCGTTTCGGCCATTACCGCGTTTTCGACCGGCACCAGTTGGGGAACCATGGGTATTTTGATGCCGCTCATCATTCCGCTGGTTTGGTCCATCATGACGGTTAACGGTGCTGCTGACCCGTCGGGTTATCACATAATTTATTCGGCTGTAGCGTGCAACCTCGCGGGAGCGGTCTGGGGAGATCACTGCTCGCCAATATCCGACACGACCGTACTGTCGTCAACGGCCAGTGGCTGCAATCATATCGAACACGTTCGCACCCAACTTCCGTACGCACTTTTGGTCGGACTTGTTGCAATTGTTTTGGGAACCATTCCAACGGGCTATGGCTTGCCCTGGTGGGTTTCGATGGTTGGCGGAATGGCGGCGCTTCTGGTGCTGTTACAAGTACTCGGCCGTAAAACGGTTTAGTTAACTGGCATTGCCTCTACCGTTGTCGTATTACAAGCGCCGCATCATTATGAGGTCGGTTTGTTCTTCCGGCCCCATCATAAACACTTGACGACCTACCTGGTTAAAACCGAAGCGTTCGTAAAACGCCGCGGCATCCGGGTTGTTCTCCCAAACGCCAAGCCAAAGGACATCGTGACCGGCTTCTTCTGCCGCCCGAATCGCCGCGTCCAACAGCATTTGCCCAATACCGGTGCCAACGAAACGGTGCTCCACATAAATTCGGTGTAGCTCGGTCGCCGCCTGACTCTGAACGCACTCTGGAGCCTGCAAGGTTCTGACTTTGGCGTACGCAATTAACGCACTATCGCGCTCGGCCACGAAGAACGTCGAGGTGTCCTCGAGCAGCTCTTTTGCAATCTGCGGCGGGCTGAACGCCTGTTTCACGTACGCGCGGATATTTCTGGGCTCGTTTGATCGCTCAAACGCGTCAAGAAACGTCTGCGAGGCAAGGCGCGCCAAAGCGTCCGTGTCATCTGTACTGGCTTTTCGAATTACAACGTTCGACATTTGTCTTCCCAGGTTTTTGACCAACTTTGCGACTGACCTGATTCGACCAGCCTGTGGATAGCTTAAAACACCAAGGCGCATTTCGCACCTTCGCTCACTCAAGTATCGTAGTTACCAGGCTTGCCGCCTTGCGCTTCTGAGTGGGCAAGTTCAGTGGATATCCTATTCGAAGAATACCCACAATAAACTCAGGCCCGGAATCCAAACCCAACGCATCGGCATAGAACGTGGTGTTGGCCATAGAGCCCGTGCACCATTTCATACCAACGCCCGCTTCCCACAAATATAACGCCATGTTGTGGATTGCGCAGCTCGTCGCGGCATAGTCTTCGCGCTGCTCAATCTCGTCCTCAGAGCGCCGACACGTCACTACAACCCAGGAAGGTACGTTTTCAGCGCGGCGTGCCTTACGCCGCCCCATTTCTTCCCCCTTAGCCTCAGTCGCCCGTGCGCGCACGCATTCAATGGTGGTTTTAATGGCTTCAGGCCCTAGCACGTAAAAGTGCCACGGCTCGGTAAGGTTGTGATTCGGCGCCCACCTTGCAACATCAATTGCGCCGAGTACCAGTTCCCGATCAACCGCTTTATCGGCGAATCTGGACAACGTGCGTCGAGAGCTCAGCAAATTCCGAACTCGAGTCAGTCCTTCGAGGTCGGCTACAGGTTTGCTATTAGACATAATTATTTGTTCCGAATGTAGAGAAGCAGTGTCTGGATTAAATTTGATTTTACATAGTTCCGACACATTGCTCCATGTTGTTAATCAGTCATCAATCACAGATGCCAACCAGACCACATAATGCACACAAAACTGTCGTCAATATCCGAATTTGGGAACTGTTCGATGGCTACCCTTAGCGTCAGTCCGTATTTTGTCCAAATCCACTGGTGCAACAACCAGTCCTGAACAAGGTACAAGAGACGCCAATCTGGATTATGGAAAGATCGGACACACAACAATTGATGCAACTTCACTCCGACGAGGAGAAGGTTCAGGCAGATGCACCTACCGCTGAATCGTTAGGCGTAGTGCTATTGGCCGGACTTTCTGGCATTGATATTCAGTGGGCCGAAAAGTGGCTGACTCGAGAATCGCTAACTACGATAGCGATATCCAATATCGATGAAGCTGCCCGATACTGTGTCGACACCCCACCTACCGCCATTGTGTGCCCTGCAAGCCTGTGCGTGAACGATGGGCGTCATTTGTACGAATACATCGGCGAGGAAGTCCCTTACAGCAACATTGCCTGCATCGTTGTGGTTTCAAATGCCAAAGAAACGCAACATGCACTGGACAGCAACGTAGCCGATGTTGTGCGTAAACCTGTCAACTGGAACGTCGTAGGACGACGAGCTGCCCTTTTAACCGAATTCTCAACCATCAAGCGCGAGCTTTTAGACACTCAGGTCCGCATGCACGAAGAGCAGCGGCGCACCCAGGAAGTTAAACAACACCTGTCTCAGCTAGAAGCTGTAGATCCGTTAACTCAACTACCTACCGCACTCAAATTTCGTAACATGATCGCAGGTGCAATGAGTCAGTCATCAGAGCTTCTGGTGTTCAGCATTGGTATTGAACGCTTTCACCTGATTAATGATACACACGGGAGAGAGGCCGGTAACAAAGTGCTGGCCCAAATGGGTGAACGCCTTCGCTCGATGGTGCTTGATACTGACCTCTATGCCAAAAACACTCCCAGTACACTAGCAGCCGGTGCGGCCAAACTTGATGGCGTACGGTTTGCGTTGATGGTTCCGCACAATGGTATGGATGAACATTTGCGTCTGGTGCGCAAACTGCTTACTACGGAACTTGCCAAACCCATCGTACTTAATGACATCAGTATATATGTATCAACCAGCATTGGCGTTGCTGTAACTCCACAACACGGTCGAAGCGCTGGTGAGCTCATGCAAAATGCAGAGCGCGCCATGACGGAAGTGAAACGCAAAGGTGGCGGCTTTGGCTTCCACTATCAGGAAGGCCAAATTTCAAGCGCACGTCAATTAAAACTCGACGCGTGGCTGCGCAAGGCAATCGAACGCAAAGAGCTACGAGTTGCGTACCAACCTCTTCTAAACATGTGGAACAACCAAATTGTCGGCGCTGAAGCCCTGTTGCGATGGACACGCGAAGACGGCACAACGATTTCGCCGGCGGAGTTTATTCCTGTCGCCGAAATGAACGGCAGCATCGTAGAAATTGGCGAATTCGTCATCAACGAATCATGCGCCGC
>QIGP01000129.1 GCA_003228965.1 Gammaproteobacteria bacterium | reverse complement strand
TGCGTGAGCTAGATACCGTTACAATGTTACTAAATTTCGTTTCAGTGACGACCGCCGAAGCCGCTACGCCGATTGGTGTCGATGCGTTACCAGCAGAAACGGGTAGCGGGCTTTGCTTTTCAGCCACAGGCGGCGGCGTCCGTACAGCAAGTTCAAGCGGCGGCATAAACATTGAAATCAAAGGTGTTGCGAACGCTGCAAACATCGTCGTTACGAGTACCAGATGCCGGGTACTGGCGGATGCTTTTGCAAGTAAGTTCCACAACAGTAAACCCAGCAAAAGTATCGCCGCCGACTTGAACGCCATGAGCAAGAGCAAGCTTGTGCCCGACGATGCCGTAAGAAAATCATATAAGGAGTGAGTCATTTGCGTTTCCTTTGGCGAGCTTGCCGAATCGCTTTTTCTAACGCTTTCAGTTCGTCGTCGGACATCTTGTCGCTCGACTGTTGCACCAGTCCGGTCACAGCACTGGCCAGAGAACCGTCGTAGAACACCCGCACCAGGCGAGACAGTGCCGATTCCTGCGCTTCTTTACGACCTATTGTTGGTACATAGACGTAGCGCAGGTCGCGTTCGATGTGGCTGATGGCGCCTTTTTTTTCCAGGCGCGCCAACAAAGCCCGTGCCGCAGAGTTACTCGGCGGATCGACCAGGCGTTCTCGCACTTCTTGTGCAGTGGCTTCGCGAAGTTCCAGCAGAATGTCGAGAATTTCCCGCTCGCGGCGGCTTAATTTTGGTTTTTTTGCTTCCATGGTTAAGAAATTAGCACAGTGTTACAAATGTAGCAAGCTAGCCTTTATCTGAATACCAGGAAATTGGTGCCACGCAATTCAAACGGCGATGGTGGTCGCGGCATTGCTGTTTTCCGTGTTCTTTTTCATCGGCCTTGCCGAATCGCCTTACCATCATGAATAAAGCCAGCAAGCGTTCTTCCAGCAGAATTAAGTGCTAAACGGGCTTAATTGATTCCAGCATCGGACATGGTCAGTCCGCCTTCAAGGACGTAGGTGTCAAACCCGCGTTCGCTGAGAATGTAGGCGCCAGCCGAGCTACGTCGGCCTGTGTCGCAACACACTACGTACCTCACAGCTGTGTCGAGTGTCTTGAGCTTAAGTCGAATGAAGTACAGCGGGATGTTGATGGCGCCGTCCTGATGAAAATTTTCGAATTCACTAGGTAGTCGTACGTCGAGCCATTTACCGCCAGAGCCGATGATTTCAAGCGCTTCTTTGTAGTTAACCCAGTCGAGCATGGGTTCGTTCAGTAATTTGTTGAAGTGTTCTTTGGCCAGGCGCATGAGGGCGCCGTCGGTCAGCATTGAGACGGTGGCGTTTCGTTTGGCTTCCGAGATGAGCGCTTCTTCACCGAAAGTGTCGCCTGATTTCAGTTCGGCAAGCTTAATGCCGTCTTTATTGAGCGGGGTTTCACGCGTAACGGCACAACGACCGTCGGTGATGACGTAGAAAAAATCGCCTTCGTCGCCTTGCTTGATAACTGTGTCGCCGGCTTTGTGAGAGACCCGCTGCATGTTCATGAAGATGGCTTGAATGTTGGCTGGCGGAATCTTGTGGAAAGCTTTGGCCTGAAGCAGGGTAGTCATCCAGTCGTCGGATTCGGCGTCGTCGCCGCGCAGTTCGTTGACTTCGTAGGAACCTGTTTGGTCCCAGGTAAGCATGACGTCGAGCAAGTCGCTGTCGATGGATATGAATTCGATATCGGTGCGGGCACGTGCGTTAACTTTGCGCGGAAGCATGGGAGCCAGCGGGTGCTTGGCGTCGGAGTCGCCAGCTTTTACGACCCGAACAACTTTGGTGTCGGTGCGTAATTCGACTTCGCCCTTTAAAACGTAAATGGTGCGTTTTTCCTGATCGCCTTCCTTAAAAAGGAAGCGTCCACTACTCAGTTCCTGAATGGTGGTTTTTTTGACCAGAGCCTGTAGATTCTCGGCTTTGAGGCCGTCCAGAGGTGTTAGTGTCTTTAGAATGCTAGTTGTTACGTTATTACCGGACATTTTTCCACATTTTCAAGAATTTAAGGCGGGCGGTCGATCAATTTAACCGCTTATTATGGCCAAGAGTCTAACACACGACCGGGTGCCTAAATACCACCTGAATCACACAATTTTGAACTTAGATTTCGGGTACTTGCACTGCATTTCCAAGGTCGTCGACGTGGACGTAAACAAAGGTGCCGCAGGCCACTTCCAGATGTTCACCAGGCTGGGCGCCTGCACGTTCCGAATAGACTCTGACATGTACTGTGACTGAAGTACGGCCAACCTTGGCAATTCGAGTAAAAAAGGTAACGACATCACCAATATACACAGGCGACGTGAAGTCGAAGTCTTTGACTCCTACTGTGACCACCTTGCCGGTAGCCCGTCGATAGGCGAGCACCGCGCCCGCAATATCGGCGTTCGACATCAGCCATCCACCAAAAATATCGCCCAACCAGTTGGCATCTTTAGGCATGGCCATGGTGCGAACCGTGGGTTCTCCGACGTCGGACCGGAGCAGGCGCTTATCGGGTTCGATCATGTGTCGTTCTCCTGAGGGAGCTCTAACGTTTGCCAGTGTGCGTCTGGGGTGAAGCGGTCTCCGTGACGAGTTGCAAGTTCGCTCAGCGCCTCGGTTACGTTATCGATGCCCCTGGTTTTTGCGTAGTTGATGGGGCCAGCGGTGAACGGAGCAAATCCACATCCGAATATTGTGCCCGCGTCCAGCAGGTCGGAGTCTGTTACGAGACCCTCGCGAAGGCAGGCGGCGGCCTCGTTAATGAGAGGCAGCATCAGACGGTCAACAAGCTTGGAATCGGGCTCGTAGTCGCTTGGAATTGAAGGTTTTACAGCCCGGCCTTTTTTCCATTTGTAGAAGCCTTCGCCGGATTTACGGCCAAGCGTTTTGGCGTCGACCATGTGTTTCAGTTTGTCAGGAACCTGCATGCCAAATTCACGGGCGAACACCTGAGCCACGTGGTACGCCACATCCAGGCCCACGGTATCGGCAAGTTCCACGGGTCCCATGAACATGCCAAAACTCTTGGCCGCGTTGTCGATGGCCGCGAGTGGAACGCCTTCTAGCCCGATGGTCATCGCTTCGATCATGTAAGGAAATAGAATTCGGTTAACGACAAACCCGGGAGCGCTTTTGCAGGGCAACGGCAGTCGACCGATGTGCCGGGCAAAGGCTATTCCCTTGTCGATTTCGCCTCGGTTGGTGTGTTCGGAATGAATCACTTCTACGAGCTGCATTTGGGCAACAGGATTGAAGAAATGAAGTCCAATCAGTCGTTCTGGTCGGGCAAGCGTCTGGCACAACTCTTCGAGTTTGATGCTGGACGTATTGGTTGCAAGCACGGCGCCCGGTTTCATTCGAGGCTCGATGGTCGCGTACAACGACTGTTTGGCTTCCAGGTTTTCAAAGATCGCCTCGATAATAACGTCGGCATTAACTATTCCGCCGCCGTCGACGTCGGGCATCAGTCTATCCATAGCCGCTTGAACGAGGTGAGGCTTTCGCAGTTTCTTGCTAAATAGTTTGTGAGCGCGTTTTATCGCTGGTGCAATGTATTTGGCTTCCCGATCCTGGAGTGTGACCCGTATACCTTTGAGTGCGCACCACGCTGCGATGTCGCCACCCATGACGCCAGCGCCGACGACGTGCACGTGGTCAATTGCGAAGTCGACCTCCGAGCCCATAGATTTCATGCGATCTTGAAGCAGAAACACTTTGACCAGGTTTTGTGCTGTTTGTCCGCAAATAAGCTCGGCAATAGAGCGTGCTTCTTTTTCGTACATGAGAGCAGGCGAGCCTGTGTACTCTTTCCAAAGGTCGATGATGGCGTAGGGCGCCGGGTAGTGTTTCTTGGCGGCTTTTTTGGCGGCCTGTTTCGCACTCATTTTGGCAATTAGTGGTCGCGCTATAGCTGAATTTAACAGTCGGTTTTTAACGGATAAACGAGCT
>QIGP01000119.1 GCA_003228965.1 Gammaproteobacteria bacterium | reverse complement strand
ACAGCTTCTGCTGTCGTCGACACCGTGGATGAAATGCCGGTCGTAGAAACGGATGAGCCTGAGCCTGAGCCTGAGCCTGAGCTTGAAGATACCGGCGACACGGGTCCGCGACGCATAGTGGTCGAAAATCCAGGTGACTTTTTCGGGCTGATGGCTGAGATTGGCCTTGAAGACATGGAGGAGCGATTCTCCAAGTGGTCGCTTGAACACGGCTATCCGTTTTCCGATCAGACTGGCGTGTTGCTATTGGAGCAGCCGTACGAGCAATACGACGACGACACGCTTCGTGCGTTTGCCGACAACGAAGACATGTGGGCGCAGCAATTTCTGGCCAAACGACTTGAAAGTTCGCGACCTGCTGAAGCCATTGACTGGTATCGCAAAGCGGCTATCAATGGTTCGCTCTACGCCATGGATCAGCTCACTTCCTTGTACACAAAGCTGGCCCGCCAACGCGCCGACGGCCCCAATTCGGACGCCGCGTACAAAGAGCAGTTGCTGGCGGTGAGAGACAGTGTCGATTCCACTCAGGAGATGGGCTTTGCCTGGTCCATGGCTTCTGTGATGGCGGGAGGCGACCCTGGACGAAATCGGTTAACGCTCGATGCGCTAAGCCGCAACTTCGACGACGACCAGCAACAGCGTGCCTGCGATATGGCCGCAAGTCTGTATACCGATATTAGCGGATCGCGACAAGATCGCGGCCTGCCGGACTTTTCACGCAGCCCTCCTCCACTGATGATGGGTTCCATGAGCGAAACATCGGCCTTGCCGTGTGGTGGGCAAGCAAGCATTCCTCACATCGATACGTCGTCGTGCGAAGAGGTGGTCATGGTGCTCGGCGATTCAGAAAACGAAATCGTCGTGTGCGGCGGCAACTAACGTTCAGCTTGCGAAGACTGCCATGACAGATTATTCGAGTCCCGTAGCTCCAACATCAACCGATAGCTCGGTGGCGTTACTTGAGCTCAATTCACAGCAGCGTGAAGCCGTTTGTGCAGACCTCCAGCCAGTGCTGGTGTTGGCAGGCGCTGGCAGCGGAAAAACGCGCGTTCTTATTCATCGCATTGCGTGGCTAATGCTTGAAAAGGGCGCGTCGCCGCACAGTATAATTGCGGTAACGTTCACCAATAAAGCCGCTGCCGAAATGCGCAACCGCATCGAATCGTTGCTTGGCATGCCGTCTGCTAAATTGTGGGTGGGGACGTTTCACGGCATCGCTCACCGCTTGCTGCGCACCCATTGGAAAGACATTGGCCTGCCCCAGGCATTTCAGATCATGGATTCCGATGACCAGTTGAGATTCATTAAGCGTCTGCTTAAGAGCCTGGGCCACGAAGACAGTAACTGGGACCCTAAAGAAGTTCGCAGCTACATTAATAACCAGAAAAATGAGTGCAGGCGTGCAGGCGACGGTGTCCCTGACGAAGATCCGGTCGAGCGTCAGCTGGATGGGTTTTATCGCTCCTATCAGGAGGCGTGCGACAGAGCAGGCGTGGTCGACTTTGCCGAGCTACTGTTGCGTGCCTACGAATTGTGGCACGACAACGAAACTATCCTTGCGCACTATCGCCGGCGTTTTAAGTACCTGCTTGTCGACGAATTTCAAGACACCAATACTATTCAATACCGCTGGCTTAAGCTGCTGGCAGGTAAAGACGGTATTCCTTTTGTGGTGGGTGATGACGACCAGTCAATTTACCGTTGGCGCGGAGCACGCATCGAACACATCTATCGCTTTGAGAAGGATTTTCCCAATACGCGCATTGTGCGTCTTGAACAAAACTATCGTTCAACCGGCAATATTTTGGCGGCCGCGAACGCGCTCATTGCACGTAACGAATCGCGTATGGGCAAGAATCTCTGGACCGAAGGTCGCGCCGGTGAGCCGCTGCGCCTATATTCGGCTTACAACGAACGTGACGAGGCGGAGTTTGTAGTCTCGCGCATCCGCGATTGGGTCGATCAGGGGGGCAAGCGTAACGAAGTCGCTATATTGTATCGCTCCAATGCGCAGTCACGCGTGTTCGAGGAATACTTGATCAATCTGCGTATTCCTTACCGCGTCTACGGCGGGTTGCGCTTTTTCGAGCGCGCTGAAATCAAAGATGCACTGGCGTACCTTCGCCTGGCCAGTAGCCACGACGACGACACTGCGTTCGATCGCATCGTGAATATGCCCACAAGAGGTATTGGCGCCAAATCTGTCGACCGCATTCGGGCCCACGCCCGCGACCACAGAACGTCGCTATGGGCGGCCGCCGAGGTTCTTGCTCGCAGTGGTTTTGCTGCGCGTACCGCTAATGCCTTGAGCAACTTTGTAGCATTGATCAAGAAAATGCGCTTTGATACAGCGACACTGGATTTGCACGAACAAGTTGAGCACGTAATTCACGCAAGCACGTTGCTTGACCATTACGAAAAAGATCGCAGCGAAAAAGGTGAGGCTCGCGTAGAAAATCTTCACGAACTTGTCAGCGCCGCGCGCGGTTTCGATCCTGAGCAAATGGAAGACGAGCTTCCACCACTCATTGCATTCCTGGCTCACGCAAGTCTGGAAGCTGGTGAGGGGCAGGGGGCGGCCTGGGAAGACTGCGTGCAAATGATGACGCTACACTCGGCTAAAGGGCTCGAATTTCCTCTTGTGTTCATGGTCGGTATGGAAGACGGTTTGTTTCCGCATCAGCGCTCGTTGCAGGACACGGCTGGTCTCGAAGAAGAACGCAGGTTGTGCTACGTGGGCACCACGCGTGCGATGCAACAGCTTTACCTGACCTACGCCGAGCAACGTAGGCTTCACGGTCAGGACAACTACGCGGCGCCTTCGCGTTTCCTTGCGGAGTTGCCGGCTGAATTGCTCGAAGAAATTCGCCCTCAAGTGCAAATTAGCCGTCCGGTCTATCGTCCAGGCCAGGTGTCAGGGCGTTCACGTACACCTTCGCAAACGGCCGGTTTTGGCGCCACCTCACACGAAAAGTTCTCGCTGGGACAGCGAATACGGCACAAGAAATTTGGTGATGGAGTGATTCTCAATTTCTCCGGCCAGGGTGCGCAAACCCGGGTTAACATTAACTTCGCCACTGTGGGCATGAAAGAGTTCGTTTTGTCTTACGCGAACCTTGAAGTGTTGTAATATCTGCACAACTTACTTACGACGCGAACCGAAGGCTAATTTGTGAAAATAATAATTCTGGGTGCAGGTCAGGTGGGGTCCACCGTGGCCTTTTATCTGGCTAAGGAAGAGTCCAACGAAGTGACCATCGTCGATCTTGACGCAGAAGTTCTTCGTGACCTTCAGGACAGACTGGATATCGGTACGGTTCAGGGCCACGCCTCCCATCCCGATGTTCTGGAAAGTGCGGGAGCCGCAGACGCGGGCATGATCATTGCGCTGACCAACAGCGACGAAACCAACATGATCGCGTGTCAGGTCGCCTACACGCTTTATCACACGCCGACCAAAATCGCGCGTATTCGCAGTTTGGCCTACATCAAAAATGAGAAGCTGTTCGCTCAGGATGCGCTGCCGGTAGACGTGGTAGTGAGTCCGGAAAATTTGGTTACCGAATACATTGAGCGACTGATTCACTATCCAGGTGCTTTACAGGTGCTCGAATTCGCCGACGGTAAAATTCGCCTTGTCGGATTGCGAGCTCACAAAGACGGCCTGTTGGTCGGCTTGGAATTGAACGCACTTAGAGAGCACATTCCAAACACCGATACACGGGTGGCGGCGATTTACCGCGACGGCCAGAGTATTGCGCCGGAAGGAAGCACGGTCATTCAGGAAAACGACGAAGTGTTCTATATTGCCGCGCGCAAAGATATTCGTGTGGTTATGAGCGAAATGCGAAAACTTGAGGCGCCTGTGCGTCGTGTTGTCATCGCAGGCGGCGGTAATATCGGATTCAACCTGGCCCGCGCTTTGGAGCGCACCAATCAGGTCAAAATTATTGAGCGTAACCG
>QIGP01000332.1 GCA_003228965.1 Gammaproteobacteria bacterium | reverse complement strand
ACAAAATTTGCGATCGGCTACCGATGCATCGACGGGCAACGCCAACAGCCGACTGTCGCGCCTCGCGTCCAGAGGACGACGGGCAATCAGGTGTTCGGGTAACTTAAAGGCAAAATCGTCGCGGCGCATGGTGGCGCGATAGTACACCAATATTGAAGGTGCGCGGCGAATGCCACGCACCATTTGTGCGGTCTTCTCTTATTCGTTGTCGGTGGCGTCGTCGGTAGAAAAACGGAACGAAAACGAACTGCCGTCTTTGGAGATGCAGCTCTTACGCTCTTTATTGGTGTTGTCTCCACTCAGACACTTCCACGCCCGCCCCCAGGAACTGGCAGGCTTCACCACGTCGACGATGAGCGACTGGCGCTGACGCACCAACTCGACGGCAAGCGTGTCACCTTCTTCAGCACGCGCAAACTCCGCGTGCACGTCGTGCCGTGAATCTACAGGCTTTGCGTTAATCGTTAACAACACGTCGCCTTCCTCAAGACCCTGCGTGTTGTTTGCAGGGACTGCGGTTAGCAGCACTCCACGCTTAACGCCGAAATAATCGCCAAGGCTCGGTGTAACAGGAGCAAAGTGAAACTTGTGCCCAAGGCCGGTAAAGCCGCCCAGCATCGCAATGACGGGGCCACTGCTGGAAAGTTTACCCATCGCTTCTTCAAGACGCTTAGGCAATTGTCTGAGCTCTTCGACCTGACCTTCGTCCAATTCGAATTTTGAAAAGTCACCGTCAATTTGTATATCGGCGTGCATATCAGGCAGGTCGATTGCCAGATTTTCGAGGATCTCGCTGACTTGCCTAAGGTTACCTTCGGCGTCAGTAAACGCGCCAAATCTGGGCAGCGCTTTGGCAACGCTTTCAGTGGTGACGTCAATATCGAAGTTTCGCCCATCACGGCGAATGCCTAATGAAGCCACATCGTTCGGTTCAAGCCCCTTGAGTGTTTTGAGCAAGCCTTCGATCGCATCAGATCGGCTACCACTGGTTAAATCGGTGCCGTTAATGCTCTGCACCAAGTCGCCTGCCTCTACGCCTGCTCGCTCGGCCGGGCCTTCTTTGGTAACGCTTTCAATGAGCACACCATCACCGGCTTTAGCGTCGTCAATGCGCACACCGAGCATAGCTTTACGATGGCCCACACTCATGCGCTTGACTACTCTTGCAACTTCGCCGCCGGACATTTGGCGACTAAGTTCCGCCACACGCCGCGCAGCTTCATCAAGTTGTTCCTGCGCTTCAACCATTTGCTCGCGCAGACGTTTGTCTTCATCATTGTCTGCAAGCACGTTAATGCTAAAAGCGAGCAAGGCGAACAGCGCCAGGATTTGCAGCATGCGCTTTGCGTCAGAAACAGAAGTCGCCGCGTGTAATTGTCGGCGCATTACCATGTTTGATTCTCTTCAATATTCGAGGCTGTCATGACCTGAAACCCGTGGTAGCCCTGCCTTGCAAGTTCGGCACGCTGAACACCCACAATGTTTTCGAGTGTATTGACCCGCCGGGTTAACAACGCGTTAAGTTCGGTCGGTACGTACTGATCGATTTGCGCAGCATTCAGGTTGTAGTCCACTAACGCCAGCTGCGCTTCGAGTGCTGTAAGCGCTTCGTCGGTACTGCTGGAAGGTTCTCCCGTACCAAGCAACGCCAATTGCTCAGCCACCGCCTCCAGAGCCGCAGAACGTCCTAAAAGTTCATCGCGTTTTACGCTGTCAACAGCCGCGACAATGGGCGCACTACGTGACACTCCACCCTCTTGCGCGACAGGTGTCAACGCCTTCTCGATTGCCTGACGGTCCGTGCTCTGAGGCACCATCCAAAGCGCAAGTGCCACAACAACGGTCGCCGCCACAGCCCACTGCAACGGCTGCGCGCGTCTGCGAGGCGCATAGGCACGCCGCTCGTTAACAAGCCGCTTACTTAGCTGCGCAAACACTTGTGGAGACGGCGCCAACTGCGGCAAGTCGAGTAGCGCTTGCCGACTCTTGTGTAACTGCTTAAATTGACGGCTGCACGAGTCGCACAGCTCCACGTGCCTGATTGCCGCACTGTCTACCGGTGCACCATCGCGCATTTCTAACAATTGTTCTATTTTTACGTGCATCACTTAGCTGACCGTTAATTTGGGACTGGATGAAATGGACAGTACGGACGCCCTGCTCTTGTCGAACTTCGTACCCCTTTTTGAAGCTTGTGCATCCGCTTCGTCAGTATTGGCCCACGCGTTCAATCGCTGGTGGGCCCGGGAGAGCTGTGACTTGGAAAAACTCACCGTTTTTTCCATAACCGCAGCGATCTCTTTGTGCGTATAACCTTCGACATCGTGTAGCCAAAGTACACTGCGAGCGGTGGGACCAAGACGCTGCAGGCACGTGACTAAATCCATCGAAACACTTTGGTCGATGTCGTACGTTTCAATATCTGGTGCGAGCGACTCGCCGCGCTTGTGCCAGGGCGAGCGCAATTGCGCCAGTGCTTTGTTTACCGCAATTCGACGCACCCAGGCGCCGATAGGCGCGTCGCCGCGATATTGCGCAATTTTGGTAAGCACTTCGATGAACGTGTCCTGCACGACTTCATCCGCCACCGGGCGCGATCCAGTCAGGCGCAACGCCAGCGTAAAAACGGGTTTGGAGAAAGCCGAAAACAGCTGCGCGTGAGCGGAATTATCGCCCTCTCGGCAGCCGCTCAGTACGGCCTCTTCTATGTTGTTCGCAAAGAATCCACTCATGTCACACTATTAGAGACTCCATAAAGCAAAAAGGTCGCAAATTTCTGCGCCAAAGTGCTTGAAGGCTGACGCCCGTGCCCTATACTTGCACCCTCATTAGATCATGCGCCGGGGTGGCGGAACTGGTAGACGCGCTGGATTCAAAATCCAGTTCTGGAAACGGAGTGAGAGTTCGATTCTCTCCCTCGGCACCATGATCTTCTGAAAACCCTATACTAAGCCAGAAAGCCGCTCAATTGATCAAATAAGCACAACGCTTTCTCAGGAAAAAAACTGTACCTACCTAAGCTGCAATAACTGGCTTCGAAACGACCAACCGCGAGCAATCCATGAAATTCTGTAGCCAATGTGGCGCCGAGGTCGAATCTAAAGTACCTGAAGGCGACAACCGGGAACGCTTTGTCTGCCCCTCCTGCGATGTTATTCACTACCAGAATCCTCATATTGTCGCTGGCTGTGTAGCGCAGTGGGAAGGGAAGATATTACTCTGCAGTCGCGCCATTGAGCCGCGACATGGCTTTTGGACAGTCCCGGCCGGTTTTATGGAAAATGGCGAAACCGTCGCCCAGGGCGCCGCGCGCGAAACCTGGGAAGAGGCACTTGCCAAAGTAACCACGACTTCAGTCCTTGCGATCGTCGATGTTGTGCACGCCAAACAGGTACACATATTCTACAGAGGCACCATGGACACGGCCGACTACGGGGCGGGCATTGAGTCATTGGAAACGCGTCTGGTGGACGAAGCTGACATCCCGTGGGACGATATTGCGTTCCCAAGCGTAACCTACGCCATGCGCCGATATCTTGAAGATCGTGCCGCGGGTGTTGAGAATGTGCATGAAACCGAAATTAGGTGGCGCCGACCTAAATCGGACGACACCTGATCAACACGCGCCCTGGCCGCGATTTAACATAAACAAGACGAGACTCCCATGACGTTTGTAGTCACCGAAAGCTGCATTAAGTGTAAATACACCGACTGTGTCGAGGTGTGCCCCGTGGACTGCTTCCACGAAGGTCCAAACTTCCTGGTTATCGATCCTGAAGAATGCATCGATTGCACGCTGTGTGAACCCGAATGCCCTGTTGAAGCCATTTACGCCGACGACGAAATACCGGAAGGTCAGGAACAGTTTTTGCAGATCAACGAACGGCTAAGCCAAAAATGGCCGGTAATTACCGAGCAAAAAGCGGGTCCCGAGGACGCCGCCAAATGGGAAACCGTAACCGACAAACAGCATCTTCT